>JAYWHZ010000026.1:0-5488 GCA_043777395.1 Bacteroidota bacterium | reverse complement strand
AAATGAATGCTTAATATTGTTTTTGGGTAATGAAAATGAAGAAAAAAAGTGATTTGCCCCAAAAAATGTGTCCCACATGCCAACGCCCTTTTACGTGGCGAAAAAAATGGGAAAAAAACTGGGAAAACGTCAAATATTGCAGCGATGCCTGCCGCACGGGAAAATACCAATAGCCTTTTTGGGCAGTCAATCGGCAAACAAACAATTAAAAATTAGTAGAAATGGAAAAAGAATACTGACCAAAACCCCTGTTTATTTCCAGAGGCGTGCCAATAGAACGCGAGAACCGCAAGGTGTTTGACCTGCCAAAAACCTGAACACGCAAACCCGTCGTAAACAAAAAATTGCTCTTCCAAAACACAAACCCTTGCGTACCTCTGTTAAACAAACTCCGATAGTGGCTCAGCTCGTAGCCGCCACCCACAAAAACACCAACAGGAAAAATCACATTCTTCGTTGCCAGATGCCCCACGCCAATCTCCGCAACCAACGGTATGTTGAGGGCAAACAAATTGTTTGAACCACTAATCAGTGGCAAACCAATGTTGATGGGCGAAGACACCGACACGCCGCCATAGCTACCCAGCGGCAACAAATCTACTCGGGGCGTAAAATGAAGGGCATAAATCTGTAACGTCTCGCCACTCAAATCCTCATACAAACCGAGCAACCCAATGCCGTAGGCGTTTTGAAACTGCCAATCTCTGACGTTAAAGGGCTTGCGACCGTCGGCTTGGGACTTGCCCCGAGGCGGTGCCGCTTGGTCTTTGGCTATCGGTTTTTGTTTGGTCTTGGGTTGGGTGTAGCTGTCGTACTGCGAGTTGCGGTCAAAATTGGTTTGCGGTTTGCGTTTGGTGCTATCCAAAACCGTTTGGGCTTCAACATGGGCATGACACAAAAACAAGGCTAAAACGATTGATGCGATATTTGCGTGAATTTTCATTTTTTTAGTTTAAAAATTATTTTAATGGTTAAAAAACACATACTAATACTTAACTTTTATTGAATCACAACCAATTTTCTAACCGTATGACCTTTGTTGCCACAGATGCCAATCGTATAAATGCCTTTGGAAAGATGCGTCAGGTCAAGTGGCATATCAACGCTGTTTAGGCTACCCAAATTGTGTTCATAAACGATATTGCCCAAAACATCGACAACACTTACCCCAACTTGCTGCATAACATTCAAATCTAATGCCAAATTAAATACACCTTCGTTGGGATTGGGATAAATCTTAAAATTTCTTACCCATTGGTTTGCGTTGCCCTCTTGTGCACCTGTGATGACAACGGGCAGAGAGGTTTTTGGGCAGCCACCATTCGACACCGCTACCGTGTAGCTCCCACCCATGTTGATGGCCAAAGTCGAGGCAGTCGCATTGTTGATGGGCATGCCGTTAAAAAACCATTGATACGTCCACGTTGCCGACGGAGCATTTGGCACGACCGAAAGCACGTTGCCCACCGAAGCCACCGCAAAGCTGGGCAATGGATTGACGACCACAAAAGCCGTGGCACTGGTGTCTCGCTCGCAGTTGTTGCTCACCACGCACTGGTAATTGTCGCCGCTACTCGTTTGTAGGTTGCGTTGAATGTAGATGCTGTCGTTGCTGTTGGCTATCGGGCTGCCATTGACAAACCATTGATATTGAACGGCGGCATAGGGCGTGGCGGTTGTTACTTTTAGTACCATGCTGTCGCCTTCGCATCTGGTCATAGATGCTGGCTGCAAAGTCAGGTTGATGGCTGTAGAGTTGGCTGCACAAGCACAAACTTTGAGTTTCCAACCTTGTAGCTGTCCATTATCATTCAAAACATAATCTCTGACCCTTAGTTTCCACGTTCCATTGGCGTTCAATCCATCAAAAGTACTCAGTGGGTTCAAGGGTTTGTAATATTTGCCATCGGTTGGCGGGCAAGTTAAATTCTTTAAAGCGGCTTCGTCATCAAAACTAAAACTAAAATTGTCTTCGGTGTCGCAAGGTCTTATTACCAATTTTTGAATAATGCCATTGGGAGCCTGCAAACCAAATTCCAAGTCTTTGATGTTCGTGTGTGTGCCAACAATATCCGTTACGTCGATGTCTTTTATGTTTGTAATGCCGCCGGCAATGACCATATCAGAAGTAACCGTGCCGGGATTTATGGGTATCGTGATGGGTACATTGGTCGAGGTGTAGGTGGTGCAGGCGAGGGCTTCGGTTCTAAATTTTTTGGTTGCAGAGTATCCGAACGCACCGCAGGTGTTTGATGTTTTTATTCGCCAAAAGTAGATCGTGTTGTAGTTGAGTGGTCTTGGTATTTGGAGTGCCAATGCGTTTGCGGTTGGGTGGTTTGCCACGGTGTTGGCAAAGAGGCTATCGGTCGCAATTTCTACGGCGTAGCTGTATCCAGTGCTTGCGGTAGAGTTCCAACGCAAAGGCGGATAGATAGAGACCATCGAGGTGTTGTTTGGCGGAATGGTTAGGCTCGTGATTGGTAGGGTATTGGCATTCAAGATGCTCAAACTCGTGGTGAAAGAAGCCGTTGTGGTGCCGCTTGTCCCTATTATGTTGATGTTGAATGTGCTTGCTGGTGTGTTTTGGGTATTGGTGATGACGAGCGTGGCGATATAAGGCGGTTGTTGGTTGTTTTGGGTAAAAAATTGGTTTGTGCCTGCTGGCAATCCATTGACAGACAGCAAGACATTGCCCATAAAGCTGCCAATTTTGTTTACGCCGATGAGATAGACGATGCTATCGCCCGAACACACGGCGTTGTTTGGCGTTTGGACCAAGAAGTCGAAGGTGTTTCCTGTGGGTGTGTTGATGGTAAAATTGGCATTCGACACATCAAAAAACACATTGTTTAGGGCTTCTATTTTTACCCTTGCTTGTGTGGTGTTGGGTATGTTAGAAGGTATATTGATGAGTTCGGAGCCGTCGTTTGGTGTGCTGCTGCTCAATGTGTAAGCAAATGTTTGTCCGCCGTCTGTCGAGAGCGATATTTTTACGTTTTGGCAGTTTATGGGTGTCAGGTTTGTGTTTGCGACGCTCCAACGCACAAATCGGTAGCTGCCCGTGTTCCAGAGTGCGGCAGACGTGTTGGGTTCATTGACCAAAAAAGGACCGGCGTTGGCATTGACGTTGAGGGTATAAAGTGCTGAGATGGTCGTGCCGCCGCTTGGGATTTGGTTGTCTCTTGCCGTTGCTTTGAAGTTGAGTGTTCGGGTGTAGGTTGGCAATATTTCGCCGAGTCTTTGTGTGTTTGTGAGCAGGTCTATAAGTCTTGGAAACGTACGAGTAGGGTTTGGTGTAGCGGGATAGGAGCGAAAGAGCGGTGCTTGCCCGACGGGTGCGTTGGGTGTGCCGCCCGTGCCAAGGTCGTATTGTTCCCAGAGGTAGGTGAGGGGGTTGTTGTCGGGGTCTGAGGCGGTGGCTGTGAGTGCAAAAGGGGTCGATTTTGGGATAGTAAATCCTGTTTGTGGCAGGCTCACGATGGGCGTGTTGTTTTGTGATGTTTCGATGGCAGCACAAGTTGTTTGGTTTAGTAGTATTCTTATTTCTTCTATGCTTGCGGCGTGAAAAAATGCGTCGCTGTTTGGCTGTATGTCGTCGGCACCGCAGATGCCTGCATAGCTCATAATGGTTGTTCCGCTGCCGGGTTCGTAGGCTTTTCCGCCCGACCTGTTGCCGCCGCAAGAGCCTGTAACAGAGTTGAAGGTGTGGTTGGCATTGAACTGATGCCCGACTTCGTGGGCTACATAGTCTATGTCGAAGGGGTCGTTGATGGGTGAGCCACTTCCCGTTACGCCGCTGGCTTTGGAGGTGCCGCAGACCACGCCCAAGCCTGCTACGCCACCACCGCCCGTGCTAAACACATGCCCGATGTCGTAGTTTGCAAAGCCTACTCTGGCGTTGCAGGTGTTTCGGTTTTGGGTTAGCATGGCACCGCCGTCGTTGTTGGTATAGGGGTCGGTGTTGGGGTTTAGGAATATGAGTGTGTCGTTGGTTTCGATGATTTGCATCGTTACGGCAACGTCTTGCTGGTAAAGAAAATTGACCCTATTGATGGAGGTTGCCATTGCCGAGAGGACTACTGTTTTTGGGAATGGGTTGGCTGGGTTTCGGGCTATGTGAAACTGTGCGTATTCGCCTGTGCAGGCGAGTGCCAAACGATAACGTCTAAGGCTTACGATGGCGGCGGGGTTTCGAGTTCCAAATTTACGACCTATCTCGTTTTGGTTTTGGTTTTCGTCGTTTTTTTTTTCTAATTGAGTTTGATTTTCATCGACTTTGCAGTCTTTTTGTTTGCCTTGGTTTATAAAGTTCTTTTTGTAGTAAACGGTATATTGCGATTGGTTTGAGGGGCTGAAAGGGTCTATGTAGAAGTCGCCGTTTGGTGTGCGTATGAGTGCATGAAAGCCATTGGCGTTGAGGTCTATTTTGCCTATCATGGGCGTTTGTCCGTTGTCTGGTGCTATGGTTTGGCTGATGTCGTAGGTTTTGATGTTGGGATATTTGGCTTGCAGTGCAGGCGATAGCGTGGTGTTTTTATAAACATCAAAGAGCATCAATTCGCCCGTGGGTAGCGGTATTTCTATGGAGAGGATAAAATCTGCTTGACTATTTTTTTGGGGTGCTTGCTCCAAACGTTGTTTCATCAAATTGATGTTTAGTTCAAATGTTTTGAAAGCGGAGGCTTTTATTTCGGGTTGGGTTTTGGTTGAATTATTTTCGAGTTTGGTCCATAAATCCGACTTTGGGGTGTTGTTTTGTGCTACTGAGTGCTTGTTGATGCCCAAAATGAGATATATTGACAGGCAAGCGATTGTGTAAAAGAGGTTTATTTTCATGTTAATAAATATTGATTTGATGATTTTAATATTTTAATAAAAAAGGTTTAGTTTAAGATTTCCAATACAGTTCTAAAAGCCACGAATTTGTTTGCATATCGCTGCTCGACGTCGTGCTGGAGTGCTGGTGCAAAATGGGTTTTGTAGTGTTCCAATTGTACCATAGATTGGCATGTATATTGAAAACAATAGGTATATTCTTGTTCGGTTTCGACTTCTGTGTGTAGTATTCGGCAGATGGTACAACCCTCAAAGCAGTTGGTGCGCATCACCTCCTGTACGTGTTCGTTTTTCATCCATTCGAGCCAGTGTTCATGCACCGATTGGTCTATGTTGATGGTAACATTGTAGATAATCATTGTTTTTATTTGATGGTTTGAATAAACACCGCATCGGGAAATACGTTGGCTTCGGGTTTGTAGATGGCTACTTCTTTGAGCGTTCGGTGGGCTTCGTAGCGGTTGCGAAAATCGCCTACACGCACCCGATACAGCGGCGTTTGAAACCCGATATAAGCTTTGAGCGAAGGGTACATCGCCTGCATGTCGTATTGTATTTTGGTGGCTTCTTCTCTCGATGTTCCCGAAAATACTTGAATGCGGTAGCCCGACGTTGTCTTATTAATTTTATTCTGTTCGGTGTGTGTTTTGAC
>JAYWHZ010000025.1:0-5511 GCA_043777395.1 Bacteroidota bacterium | reverse complement strand
TCGCACAGCTCAACACCATCTATACCGACCAAGCCAAAACATTTGCCAACACAGGGCAGTTTCGCCTGTCGCCTATCGGGTTTGTCAGAAATCCATTTGACACCGTGTTTTCTATCGAACCCATTTTTACCAACACGCCAACTGCCCTAAAACAACAACTGAACAACAACTTTGGGCAAAGCGTCGGGCTAAATCTCAACATTCCCATCTTCGCAAACGGACAAACCAACGCCACCATTCAACGCAGCAAAATAAACATAGAGCAAGCCAATCTCAACGCCCTGCAAACCGAAAATACACTCTATCAAAACATCACACAAGCCTATTTGGACTATACGCTGGCTACAAAAAGATACCAAGCAAGCCAAGAAAACCTCGATGCACAAAAAAATAATTTCGACTTTGCCCAAAAAAGATTTAACGCCGGACTGCTCAACGCCGTAGAGTTCATAAACATCAGAACAAACTTTATCAACGCCCAATCGAACCTCTTGCAAGCCAAATATGAACTGCTATTTAGAAATAAAATCATGGATTTTTATGAAGGCAAAACCTTGTATAGCAATTAAAAAAAGATAAAACATTAACGAAAATTAGAACCATTTAAAAATCAAAAATAATTGAATAATTGAATAAAAAAATATATCCATGAAGAAAAATAAAACCTTATACCTCATTTTGGCTGCCGTCGCCGTGTTGATAATCGTTGCCGTTGTAGCCAAAAAAATGGGTTGGGTCGGAAAACCCAAAAGCGAACAAGTCATTACCGAACAAGCCCAAAACCGAACCATCGTAGAAACGGTTATCGCCAATGGCAAAATACAACCCGAATTTGAAATAAAAGTATCGCCCGAAGTCTCGGGAAAAGTAACCGAACTGTTTGTTCACGAAGGCGATAGCGTTTATAAAGGACAAATATTGTTAAAAATAAACCCCGAAATCTTAGAAACCAACTCGCAGCGGGTCGTCGCATCGGTCAATAACGCCAAAGCCAACCTCAACAACACCAAAGCCCGACTGGCACAGACCAAAGCCCAATTTGCCAACACACAAAAAATATTTAACAGAAACAAACAACTCTACAAAGACAAAGTCATTTCGGAAGCCGAATATTTGACCTCCGAAGCCGCCTACGAAAGTGCCAAACAAGAGATAGAAGCCGCCGAACAAAGCGTGATAGCAGCCGACTACACCGTCAAAAGCGTCGAAGCAAGCCTGAGAGAATCGACCCAAAACTTGGGCAGAACCACCGTGTTTGCCCCACAAAATGGCATCATCACGAAGCTATCTGTGCGAAAAGGCGAAACGGTCGTTGGCACAGCACAAATGGCAGGCACCGAACTCCTACGCATGGCAGACCTCAACGTGATGCAAGCGTGGGTAGACGTAACCGAAGCCGACATCGTAAACGTATCTATCGGCGACACCGCCGAGATAGAAATCGATGCCTACAACAAACAAAAGTTTTTGGGCATCGTAAGCGAAATCAGCAACTCCGCCAACAGTGCAGCAGGCATGGTAACAACCGACCAAGTAACCAACTTCTCCGTAAAACTAACCCTATTGCGTGAAAGTTATAAAACATTAATCCAAAAAAACCGTTATCCGTTCAGACCTGGCATGTCTTGCACAGTAGAAATCAGAACAGAAAAGATAGAAAACATTCGCACCGTACCCATTCAATCCGTAACATTAAGAGCATTGGACAAAGACAACAACGAGATCGTAGCAAGAACAAAGACGGTAGTCAAAGAAGAAAATGGCAGAGGCGAAAAAAAGACCGAAGAAGAATTTGACCGCTCCGACGAAAACCTATCCGAAGTGGTCTATATCTTGGACCAAGACAGCAAAGCCAAAGCCATAAAAGTTAAAACAGGTATCCAAGACGACCAATACATCGAAATAAAAGAAACAACCCTCGACAAAAACGCCCAAGTCGTGGTAGGTCCCATCAGCATCATTACCAAAAAAATAAAATCGGGCGACCAACTCGAAAAGATAACCAAAGAAAAACTGTTTGAAAAAAAAGACGGCAAACCCTGATGGTTCAAACCACAAAAAAATAAATAAATCTTGACAACCCTCAACACACACAGCCCCAAATCTCGACGATGGCACAAGGACAAAAATTAGAAAAATACCACCGCTACAAGTTTTCGGCAATCGAGCAAGTCGCTACCCCGAAAACCCTCGTCTACGGGGCAAGGGTCTCGCTGGTGTTGATGGTACTCATGATAGGCATTTTGTTTATTCCTTGGCAGCAAAACATCAGAGCCTACGGCACACTATCTGTACTAAGCCCACAAGACCGACCGCAAGAAATACAAAGCCCCATACCCGGACGCATCGAAAAATGGTATATCCCCGAAGGCAATCTGGTCAAAAAAGGCGACACCATCGTGTTTATATCCGAAATCAAAGACGAATATTTTGACCCCAACCTCGTGCCTCGCCTCAAAGAACAAATCACAGCCAAACAAAACGCACTACAAGCCATTGCCTCAAAAATAGAAGCATTGGAAAACCAAATCGTAGCCCTGCGAGATGGCTTGCGGCTGAGCATAAACAAGGCAGAAAACAAATACAAACAAGCCCGCCTTAAAGTCTTGACCGATAGCACCGACTACATCGCCATGCAGCAAGACAACAAAATAGCCCAAGCACAACTCCAACGCCAAGACAAACTCTTCGAGCAAGGCTTGCGCTCACTGACCGAACTCGAAACCCGAAGACTCAAACTACAAGAAAGCAACGCCAAACTCATCAGCACCGAAAACAAACTCCTGACCAGCCGCAACGAACTCATCAACGCCCGAATAGAACTCTCATCAATACAAGCCGAATACAGAGACAAAATTGCCAAATCCGAATCCGAACGCAGCTCAAGCGATGCCTACCGCTACGAAATAGAAACCGAAGTAAGCAAAATGCTCAACAAACTCAGCAACACCCAAACCCGACAATCGATGTACTACGTCAAAGCTCCACAAACGGGCTACCTCGTCAAAGCACAAAAACAAGGCATCGGCGAAACCATCAAAGAAGGCGAAGCCATTGCCACAATCATGCCCCAAAAAGGTCAAAAAGCCGTCGAACTCTACGTCAAAGCCATGGATTTGCCCCTGCTACAAAAAGGAACACCCATCAGGCTCGAGTTTGATGGCTACCCCGCCTTGCAGTTTTCGGGCTGGAACGGCGTATCGGTTGGTACATTTGGTGGGCAAATTACAGTCATCGATTATGTCCAAAGCGACCCTTCAAAATACCGCATCTTGGTCATTCCAAACCAAGACAACAACGACCAATGGCCCACACAACTCCGTGTGGGTTCGGGCGTTTATGGCTGGGCAATGCTCAAAACGGTACCCGTGTGGTGGGAACTCTGGCGGCAGGTCAATGGTTTTCCACCCGACCTACCCAACATGCCAAACGAAGACACCAAAAAAGAGAAAAAATAACTATCCTTACAAAAATGCGTAACTTTGTAAGCCATCGGCAACACCAGTATCGCCCAAAATTAACCCAAAAAATTTTGAAAAATCTATACATTTTATTGTTTATTAACATATTAGCAATAAATATTTTAAACGCTCAAAGTATCAAAACAGACTCAAACTATGTTTTGAACATCAACGATTTGTACCAAATTATTTTAGACGAACACCCGCTAAGCCAAAAAGCAAGACTACTGCCCAAGCAAGCCCAAAACATGCTCATGATGGCAAAAGGCGGTTTTGACCCCACTGTGGCTGCCGATTTTTCTTCCAAAACATTTAAAGACAAAAACTATTGGACCTACCGAGATGCCTACCTCAAAATACCCACTTGGATTGGTGCAGACCTCAAACTGGCTTTTGAAGACAACGGCGGCGACTTACTCGACGGCAGCAACCAGACGCCCAATTCGGGTTTAAACTATGTGGGTTTTGCCATTCCATTGGGTAGAGGATTGGTGATAGACCAGCGGCGGGCAGCCCTCAAACAAGCTCGTTTTTTTGAAAATCAATCGGAGGCAGAGCAAAACGCCGACCTCAACAAACTGCTTTTGCAAGCCACAAAAGATTATTCGGCGTGGTATGTAGCCTACCAATCGTTTGTTTTTTTAGATGATGCCTACAACTTGGCAAGCCAGAGAGATGAGTTTGTCAGGCAACGGGTTTTGCTGGGCGACGCTGCCCCTATCGACAGCGTAGAGGCAGTTTTGGCTACCCAACAACGGCTTTTAGAACGCAATACGGTGCTGCTTGACCTTGAAAACAGGCGTTTGATGGTTTCAAATTATCTGTGGGCAGACGACGTGCCGCTCCAAATACAAAGCAATGTGGTGCCAATCCGAAACATCGAAAATTTGGGCTTGATAGCCCAAGATTCGTTGCAGCGTGCCATTGATTTTGCCCAGAGGTTTCATCCCAACATTGAGAAAATAAATTTTAAGGGTAAGATTTTGGACATAGACCGCCGTTTGGCACGTGAGATGTTGAAGCCCGAAATCAATATTGATGCGGGTATTTTGCAGCAAAACTCGGCTTTTTCGGTGGGCATCGACCGAGGATTTATAGCAGATAATTATAAGATTGGGGCAAGTGTTTATATACCTATTTTTTTGAGAAAAGAGCGTGGCAAGTTGGGTTTGAGCCAATTAAAGGTTATCGACAACGGGTTAGACTTTATTTTTGAGCAGCAGCTCATTGGCAACGAGGTGCGAATGGCATACAATCAAATCAAGAATTTGGAGCAGCAGTTGGCACTTTCGCAGGTCATGGTCAGCAATTATACGATACTGAGAGACGGCGAGAAGACCCGTTTTGACAACGGCGAGAGTTCTGTTTTTTTAATTAATGCCCGTGAGGCGAAGTTGGTTGAGGCACGTATTAAGAATGCCGACATAGAGAGCAAGCTCATCAAGGCAGTTGCGGAGTGGCGGTTTTCGATTGGTTTGTTTTGAGGGTTTCAGATTGGAAAGTTGAAATAAACGCTTGTTCCCAAGTCTCTGATGCTGTCTATGTGGCACACGCCGTTGAGTTGTTGGGTGCGTTGTTCTATCATTTTTAGTCCGCTTATGGTTGCTTGTTGGGCATTCAAATCGAAGCCGATGCCGTTGTCTTTGATGGTATAGACCACGATTTTATTGATGATTTGAAGGTCGATAGAGATGTTTGTGGCTTGGGCGTGTTTGGTGCTGTTGTTTAGGCATTCTTTTATGATGAAGAATATATGTCCCCGTTTTTGTTCGTCGAGGTAGATTTTGGTTGATAGTTTGGGGTAGTTAAAATTTATTTTTAGCCCTGCAAATGGTTCTGTTATTTTTCTGATGTATTGGTTGGTGTATTCGATGAGGCTTTGTAGTGAGTCATTTTTTGGGTTGAGTAGCCAAGCAATTTGGTCAATGTTTTGGGCGATGCGTTCAGATTTTTCGGTTATTTTTTGGAGTTGTGTAGCGTTTTCGGGGTTTTGCTGTTTGAGTTCTTGGCTTATCTGTGATAGTTTTTGGAGTTCTTGGCTTAGGTTTTG
>JAYWHZ010000024.1:0-5516 GCA_043777395.1 Bacteroidota bacterium | reverse complement strand
GCCAAAAGCTGATAACGGCGTTGGTTATGCCCGTAAAACTCAGCACAGGCGATTCGAGTATCCAGTTTGCACTGCTTGGGTAGTTGGCTGTGAGGTTTGTTGCCCATGCCTTTGTGCCACGTCTTGCTCCGCCCAAAATGGGTTTGCTCGGCGTGCCATATTGCCAGCCGCTGCTGCTTGGTGGACTTAGTGTTTTGGGTACCCAGTTCACGTTGGCGGTTTCAAAGTCATCGATATAAGGCAATGCCGTTGCTGCTCTGGCGTAGAACGTTCGGGTGTTTGGTGTGGCTGTCGCCAATGGATTTCGAGTTAGGTTAGCTCTTGGCGAGTTGTCTATCGCTTCTACATAGTAAGACACCGAGTCGTTTGGATTGATGCCTGTGCTTGGTATGGTGCCTTCGTAGGTCGTTCCCGAAGTCAAAGCCATTGGTATTTGCAGGCTTGCACCATTATTTATTTTATAAAAAACCTTGGCATTGTTGATGCCCGAAGCGTCTGATATTGCAACTTGAACAACGTAGGGACCGCCTCCAAAAATATTGCCCAACAAGACGGGTCGCAGACCGGTGCCTGATGTTGGATAAACAATAATCGGCGGACCACTTGCCACAAAGTCGTGGGTGCCAATTTGCGGTCTTCGGGTTAGGTTTTGACGACTGGAATTGTCTCTTATTTCTACATAATAGGTTACTGTGTTGCCATCTACGGTAGGAATAGCACCTGTAAATGTGTTCAATTGAGCCGAAGGCGTAAGGATCAGTGTTTGGGGCGTGCCGCCGTCGAGTGTGTAGATGACCCTGACGGTGCTGATGCCTGAACCATCTCTTGCAACTACCGTGATGGGGTGTGTTGTGGGGTTGGTTTGTTGTCCGGTGATGATGGTATAGTTGTCGATGGTTGGTGAGCCACTTGATCTAAAATTGACGGTATTGGGTGTGGCTGTGGCTAATGGAAACCGACCGACGTTGAGCCTTGGTGTGCTGTCTATTGCTACGATATAGTACTGAACGCTGTCGCCGTCTGTGATGTTTGGGGCGTTGATGGTGGCTTGGTAGCGGTAGTTTCTGCCTGTGCGGCTAATTCGGTTTAGGACAACAGAGTCGAGTGTTTTTAGTGTGGGTGCTACGACGGTGTAGAATAATTTGGCACTGCTGATGCTGCTCTCGTCGTTGATATTGATAAAGAATGTATGTGGTGGAGCGGCAAATACTTGTCCCGTGAGTTGTGGTGCAATTAGGCTGATGATTGGTGCATCACGTTCGGAGATGTCTCTGGTGATGACGACGTTGTCGATGAGCCAGCCATAGGTTACGGCTCCTGCGTCGGTGTTGTCGTTTCTAAAACGGACTTGAAGGCTGGCTTTATTGCCTGCGAGGGTCGATATATCAAATTTTTCTTGTTTCCACCATGAGCTTACGGGTGTGGCTGATGGTGTGGCAACTTGCCAGTCGGTGTAAGAAAAATCGTTAAAAGTGCTATCGAGGAGTGTGGAGTGATAGACGCTTGATGTACCCTGATAAATGGAGTTGGTTTTGGTGAGCCGAGTCCATGTAGCACCGTTGTTGGTTGAGATTTCTACGACTCCAGATACGAAGTTGTTGTAAGATAGTTTGCAGATGTGAGCAAATGAGAGCCATACCTTGGCGTTATTGAGTGTGTTGCAAGGTACTGTGGTCAGGAAGGTACGTCCGTTTAGCGAGGGGATACCTCTGAAGTAATTGCCTTGCGATTGATTGAGGTAGGTGTAGGGAATGAGGTTGTCGGTGGTCCAAGCAGGCGAGCCAGCCGATAGGATATTGGTGTTGGCGGGCAACGGAATGGTAGCAAACTCTCGGTAGGTGGTGTCTTGTGCGTAGGTGTGTGTAGCAGACAAAACGAGGATTGCCATTGATGATAGAAGTAAAGTTAATCTATTCATTTTTTATGGTTTAGGGAATTTTTTTTGGGTGATTGGTTTTGAGAATGTAAAAAAACGAATTTTATTTGAATTGTACAATTTTAATAGAAATTTCATTAAAATACTTCGTTTTATCTATCAGGTTTAGCCTTTTTATGGTCTTAATTTCATGAATTGATAAAAAACGATTATACTTGCACTTCGATTCCTTTTTAAATGGCTGCCCACAGCAGCCCACATTCAACAAAGTGGTAATTTTTTGATAAACCCAAAACAAAACTTCACAATCAAAATGCAGTCATTCTCCAATTTCAAATCGGCTCATGGTCGGTATTGTCCAAGCCTTATTTTCTCTGTTGCGCTGTTTTTAATTCATATTTTGAGCGTTGGGTTGGCTTTTTCGCAGACCTATACCGTTCAGGGTACCGTCAAAGACGCAACAAACAACTCGCCCCTCATCGGGGCAAGTGTCCTCATCAAAAGCACTGCCATTGGGGGTTCAACCAACTTGGACGGCAAGTTTGAGTTCAAAACCAACCAAAAATCACCCTTCACCCTCACAATCTCCTATTTGGGCTATGCCTCCCAAGACTTTGAGGTGGCAAACGCCGACAAATCAATGGTTTTTGTTCTCAAACCCGACAACAAAACCTTAGGAATAGTCAATATCGTCTCAGAAAGGCTTTCTCAAAAACAAAAAGAATCGGCACTGACCGTCGAAGCTATGGATTTGAAGAGCATCAAAGAAACCTCGGCTTCCAATTTCTACGAAGGTCTGGGGCAGCTCAAAGGCGTGGACTTGACTTCGGCAAGCATCGGCTTCAAAATCATCAACACACGTGGTTTCAATTCGACCTCGCCCGTGCGTTCGTTGCAACTCATCGACATGGTGGACAATCAGTCGCCGGGTCTCAATTTTTCTTTGGGAAATTTTTTGGGTGCCTCTGATTTAGATGTCCTCAAAGTAGACCTCATCGTTGGGGCAAGCGGTGCCTACTACGGTCCCAATGCCTTCAACGGCGTTATATCCATGACCACCAAAGACCCTTTTTATTCCAAAGGCACCAGTGCATCGGTCAAAGTCGGCGAACGAAACCTCTTTGAGATGGCTATCAGGCACGCCCAATCTTTTAGAAACAAAAAAGGAGAAGAAAAATTTGCCTATAAATTCAATATCTTCTACCTCAAAGCCTACGATTGGGAAGCCGACAATCTCGATCCCAGCAACACCTCCGACAACCCGCAAGGCAGCTTTCGGGGCTGGGACGCAGTGAACCGCTATGGCGACGAAAATCTCACCCAAGGCATCAACAACGCAGCAAGCCGAAACCAACGTATTCAGTTTCCGGGCTTGGATCGCTGGTACCGAACAGGCTATATGGAAAAGGATTTGGTGGACTACAACACCAAAAATTTTAAGGGAAGTGCCTATCTCACCTATCGAATTAAAGAAGATTTGGAACTCGCCTACGGCTTTAATATTGGCACAGGCACAACGGTTTATCAGGGCGACAACCGATATAGCCTCAAAGACATTTTGTTTTATCAAAACAAAATTGAACTTAAAAAAAGGGATAAATTTTTTGTGCGTGCCTACACCACCCACGAAGACGCTGGCAACAGCTACGATGCCGTCTTTACGGGCTTCAAGATGCAAGACCTATCGAGTACGAACAACGAATGGAGCAAAAACTACCGCAACTACTGGAGCATCAACCGCCTAAGCCAAAAAGTGCAAGCCTTGCCCGGTTTTCCAGCATACAACCCGCCTTTTGGGGGAACAGCCGACGATTTTAACCGTTTCTTTGCCCGCTATTTCAAAAGTGCAGACTCTACGATGGCTATCTTTTCCGATTCGCTCTCGGTTTGGCACGGGCAAGCCCGAAATGCAGCCGACAACGTACTGGGAGCAAGACCTTTTTTACGCAAAGGAACGCCAGAATTTGACAAAGAATTTAACAACATCGTCTCTACCGATGTGAACAACGGCGGCACTCGCTTTTACGACAAGTCGGCTCTGTATCACATCCACGCCGAATATAAATTTAAACCAACATTTGCCGATGTCATCGTGGGAGGAACCTATCGCCTTTACACGCCCAACTCGCAAGGCACTATATTTGTCGATACGGCAGGACGAAAAATTACCAACTCCGAAGTGGGCTTTTATGGTGGTGCCGAAAAACGATTGATGGACGACAAACTCAAAATAAACCTCACAGCCCGTTTGGACAAAAACATCAACTTCAAACCGCTGTTTTCGCCTGCTATCTCGTTTGTTTATAATTTTGACAAGATAAACGTCTTTCGCTTCTCGTTTGCCTCGGCAATCAGAAACCCAACCCTGGGCGACCAATACCTCTACTACAACGTGGGCAGAGCCATTTTGCTGGGCAACATCAATGGCATTGAAGACTTGGCTACGGTTGAGTCGCTGGGCGATTATTTTGACAGTCCGAACCTTGACCGCAGCTTGATTAAATATTTTGATGTCCCTGCCATAAAACCCGAGCGGGTCAAGACTTTGGAACTGGGCTACCGCACGACGCTTTTTGAAAAACTCTATCTTGATGCAAGTTATTACTACAGCTTTTATACCAACTTTATTGGCTACAAAGTTGGTGTCGATATAGACCTCGACACGGCTATCAACCGCATAACCTTTGCCCAGCCCTACCGAGTGGCTGCCAACTCCAACGACCTCGTAACAACGCAAGGGTTTTCTATTGGAGCCAATTATTTTTATAAATTTTATGCCTTAAATGCCAACTACAGCTGGAATGTTTTGGACAGACGTGGCTCGACCGATGGTTTAATTCCTGCTTTCAACACGCCCGAACACAAGTATAATATCGGTGTGAGTGGCAGAGAAATTGAAGGCACTGTGTTTGGCAAAAAATTTAGACACTTGGGTTTCAACATCAATTACAAATGGATACAAGGGTTTATTTTTGAAGGCTCGCCACAGTTTACGGGCTTTGTGCCAACGTACGATATGGTCGATGTGCAAATCAACAAACGCTTTCCAAAAGTCTATTCGACATTCAAAATCGGTGCTTCTAATGCCCTAAACAACAAGCAGATACAGGTTTATGGCGGACCGAGAATAGGCAGAATGGCATATTTTCAAATCACCTTCGACGTGGACCAACGCTAACCCAACGGGGTCATAAAATAACCAAAACTATAAGAGAAAAGATGTTCAATATGGACATCTTTTTTTTTGTTTTTGCTGAATTTAAAAGTTGAAAAACCTATTTTATAAACGTTTGTGTAGGAATATCAAACAGCATTCGGCTGCCTTTTTCGTGTTCAAACACGGCTTGGTCGTTTTCTATCAATATCAAATTCATGCCTCTAAAAACGGTCGAAGGTGGAATTAAAACGGTACCCAATTTATTCATATAGCCAATCAATCCACATTCTTCAAAACGGATAATGCGATCGAAATAGCCATTTTTTACAAAGCATTGAATGTTTTTTTCTATGCCGTCAAACGATTTTTGAACCTTTGCCGTTGTCGTGTTCAGGAGTTGATTTTTAAATATCAAGGTAAAGTAGCCATCAAAATAGAGTGCGTTGTAGGTGTTTGGCGTGTAGCCCACGAGCGGCATATAGT
>JAYWHZ010000023.1:0-5563 GCA_043777395.1 Bacteroidota bacterium | reverse complement strand
TTTTTTTGATTATTTTGGTTCAAATCAAACACAATAATGGTCGAATCTTTTTGGTCTTGTCGGTTTTTAAAATATAAAGTCAATGGTATTTTGAGTTCAAAAAAATTTGTTGTCGAGGCGTTGCTCGGCGTTTGTGTGGTTTCGACGGTCAGGGCATTTCCTTTTTGTTCAACCAAAAAGTGAGTTTTGGATAGCCTTCTTCGGGCAAAAAATCTTCAAATAGTGCCGTCAAATTTTTGCCACTTGCCTGCTCAAAATGCCTTTTTAGGGTTTGGCTATCCACAAAACCGCCGCCGTTGAGGTAGCTCCTCAAACCCAAAAACAACGCACTATCGCCCACATAAAACCGCAGATAGGTCAAAAAAGACATGCCTTTGGCATAGTTTAAGGCATAATTGAAGACTTGGTTTCGGCTCGTGTCGCCGTTGATGATTTTGCCAGAGACGGCAGCCTCCAACAGATAGCGGTTAAAATCTCTTCGCCAGCCATCACGACCTCGTTTGCCATAGATTTTTCGACACACAGGCTCGTTGCCCACGTGGCAAAACTTTCGTTCAAAAACGCTTGCTCCCACGTGTTGGGCGTGGCTCGGCAGCCAAACCACTGATGAGCCAACTCATGTGCCACACGCTGAAACTCATATTCGGACACAAAAATTGCCGTTTGCCTATCAGACGCACCGCTGCCGAGCTGACCGATGGTAAAACTTTCTTTGGCAAATGGATAAACGCCAAACAAATCGGTATAGACATCAAAAAATTGTTTGACCATTGGCTGTGATACTTTATTTGGTTGATTAAAAACGAATTGTCGGCATGGAAAGCAATGGTTTGTGTGGTCGTTTTGGTTGTAGTAGTCTTAAACCTGATGTGGCGGGTCCGTACGGTTCGCTGTAACTAACCAAAAGTAAAGTATCTCGATTTCGTATGAATGGTGTTTGCTGTTTTACACGTCTCGAATAGATAAAATCTGCTGGATATTGATAATTAAATGGCGGAATTACTACCCTATTAAAATTAATCATATTCCGAATATTGCCAGAATACACAGCCTCCTCGTGTCTTGTATTTGGGTCAAGGTTTGCTATGAGCTGCCTTATTGTTGGTATTTGAATTACTACATTTAAAAACGTTGAACTTAAATTTACGATAATAAAATAGTCTAACAAGGCAGCAGGTGGGCAAAGACTTTGACCAAATCTACGACCACTTTACTACCCTCAATGATTTGGTCAACGAGTTTGCTTTTGAGGTCTTGCTGAACAACTATTGGCGGCTGGTTTTGCACGGCATTTGGGTAAATGACGTTTTGGGCATGTGCCAACTGCGTTAGTGAGCAGAATACGAGCAACAAGAAGCTAATTTTTTTATATGAATTGGTGATTTTTATTCTAAGTATCATTTTTTGTCTTTGTAAATTTTATAAATATTTGATATTAAAAAAACATCAAAATTATTATCATTAAAACATGAATAAATTATGCTGGTCGAGCAAAAATGCACAACACGACGATGCTCGCAACAGCCAATGTTGCAGTTAAATAATTAAATTTCATAAGGTTTAATTTTAAGATTAGAATAGGAAGCCTTCGCTCCTTGTCATTTTTTTTTATTTTTTTCCCCAGAAACTAGCACTATGGCTTAGTGTTGAGAAAAACACCTTCTCAATTTTTTTTTAATACATATTTTTTGAACCAATAAAATTTTGTTTCGCTACTTCTTTTATAAAGGTTTTCGCTTGCCCTTTTTGAATTGCTGTTTTAGACCAGCTTTCCGATTGTAAAATTAGAATGCTTTTTTTGGATATGTAAGCTTTTTTTTTCAAAAAAAGTGTCTTTTTTGGTAATGGCGTTTCCATTTTGGCAATGGGATTTGCAAGAATGTGAAATTTGCGATTTTTTTAAGTTTTGATAAATTATTTTGTTTTGATAAAAAATACACGTCTACCAAAAGATTAATTTGTACCTTGCAAGGGCAACCCCAAGTGTGTTGCAAACCAAAATTCACCCTCAAATCCATTTTTAACCCCAAAACCAATATGTTTTCATCTATTTATTTATTGCCCTTACTTCTTTTTGCCGTTGCCACTTGCTTCGTTACGGTCAAGCAAGGAACCGTAGCCGTCATTACTGTTTTTGGCAAATATCGCCGCATCATGACCGCTGGCTTGAACTTCAAAATACCGTTTGTGGAGCAGGTTTTTCGCAAAATACAAGTCCAAAATCGTTCCGTCGAACTCACCTTTCAAGCCACCACACAAGACCAAGCCAACGTCAATTTTAAAGCCATGCTCTTGTTTTCGGTGCTAAACCAAGACGAGGAGACCGTCAAGAACGTGGCTTTTAAATTTACCGACGAAGGCAATTTTATGCAAGCTTTGATACGCACCATCGAGGGGTCTATCAGGGCTTTTGTGGCAACGCAAAAGCAGGCTGAAATCCTTTCACTTCGTAGAGAAATCGTAGATTCGGTCAAAGGGCAACTCGATAGTGTGTTGGAAGATTGGGGCTACCATTTGATAGATTTGCAGATGAACGACATTACTTTTGACGATGTCATCATGAAGTCTATGGCTCAGGTCGTCGCATCAAACAACCTGAAAGCAGCCGCCGAAAACGAAGGTCAGGCACTCCTGATTACCAAGACCAAAGCCGCCGAAGCCGACGGCAACGCCATCAAAATATCGGCAGAAGCCGAACGCACCGCCGCCCAGCTGCGGGGTCAGGGCATCGCATTGTTTAGGGGCGAAGTGGCTAAGGGCATGAGCGTAGCCGCCAAAGAAATGGAAGATGCCAACTTAGATGCCTCGATGATATTGTTTTCGATGTGGACGGAGTCTATCAGGCATTTTGCTGAAAACGGCAAGGGCAACGTGATTTTTCTTGATGGCTCGTCGGACAATATGCAAAAGACGATGCAGCAATTGATGGCTTTGCAATCGGCTCACTTGGGCGAAAATCAAAAAAATAAATAGTCAGATAGCACCGAAAAACTCTAAAACACGAAACCTACTGTGTAGCGATAAATCAATCGTTAGATTAGTATCAAAATAAAAAAATACCGCCTCATGATTTTGTGTGGCGGTATTTTTTTTGGTGTTTTTAGTTGTTTTGAATGATAATTTTGCCTACAATTTTTGGTTTGTGGTTTATTTCGTAGAAATAAATGCCGTTGGTCAGTTGTCGAGTGTCTATCAGTGTGCTGCCCGAAGTATTTTCTAAGGTTTGGCTTTGTAGGGTTTTGCCCAAGATGTCTTTTATTGAAAGCCTTGTATTTTGGTTTTCTACAATATCCGTAAAATTGTATGCAACCGTAGCGTAGCCATTGGCAGGGTTCGGATAGATATTTATGGAATAGTTGTTTGTTTTTTCCTCGCCGATGCCAATGGTAGGCGATGTAAGCCGCAAAATACCATTTACGGGCATACCGTCGTATTTGCTAAATACACCTGCAACGATAATTTTCCCATTGGATTGGTAGGCAAGCTCCCCAATAGCACCTGGTGGGTTTTGGTTAGAGAAGGTTTGTGCCACACTGTCGATGCCCATGCCTGCAAATTGCTGCTGATTGAGGTTGCCGTTGCTATCTATCATCGCAATGCAGCCCCGACGAGTGCCATTGTAAGACTGAAAACGCCCCCCTATGATGTAGCCACCACTCGGACTGCGAACAGGCAAGATAGCATAAACGATTGTATAGTTAATGTTTTGCATGGTCTTAAACGTCGTATCCAACGAACCATCGGCATTGAGGCGAGCCAAAGCAGTAAAATTGTTTTGACCTTGAATTTTAAACCTGCCCGCTATCAGGTATTTGCCCGAAGTAGTTGGATAAACGTGATTGATTGAGCCTTCGAGAGTATCGAGTTGTGGCGCATAAAAAGTGGTATCGGGGTTGCCATCTCCATCAATTTTGCAAATCAAATTGGCTCTCCTACCCGAATAGTTCGTTATCGTACCCGCCAAAATGTAGCGATTGCTGGGTAAGGGTAAAATATTGAAAATGAGGTCATTGATTCTTCGAAGGCGGTTGGCGTTAAATGTTTGGTCGAACTGACCATCGGGGAGTAAGCGGTAAAGCATTGAAAAACCAACAAGACCAAATTGGATTTTACCCGCTACTAATATTTTACCCGATGGCTGCACGCAAATGTCTGTCATAAGGTCGTCGATAAATCCATTGCCCGAAAAGGTATTGTCTATCGAGCCGTCGTTGTTTCTGCGATGCAAGGATGGAAGATAAAGTACAGACCCGATTAAAAATTTATTGTTGTGGCTTTTAAATACCCGCAACAGCGGGTACGAATCGTAGTTTGCAGAAAAAGTATTGTCTATCAAGCCGTGAGGGTCTAAACGCAGCATGCTGCATTTGTGTGGCTGCATAGGTTGGCTACAAAAATTGCCAATTGCAGTGATGTGATTGTTGGCATCAATTTCTATATTACCGGTCATAAATAAACCGTTTGTATTGGGCAGCGGTGTATTTTGTAGTATTCTAAAAGTATTGTCGAGTGAGTAGAGGCTTGTTTGAGCATTAGAAAATGACATAGCAAGCAAAAAAACGAATAAAAGAAGTGTATTTTTCATTTGAGTAGAGGTGTTTTTTTGGTTTGAACAATGATTTTGATACTGCAAATATAACCATATTCTTTTATCAGCAAAATTTTTTAACAATTAATTTTTTTTGAAATTAAATTTTTTTGAACCTTGAAAAATGTTGTTTTTAGGCAATTATCAATCCCTTAATCAATCCATATCAATCCCTTAATCAATCCATTTGATGTTATCCAAATAAATTTTTCGCATCAAATCAGCAATGCCTTGCAGCCAAGACTATGCAATTTTGTATCTTGTTTGCCAATTGTCGAGAAATTTTATTGAACTTTGATGCTTAGTTTCCAAAAATTTGCCAAGACCCAATCCGCAATGCCCAAATATTCAAAAAACAAAGCACAAACTTAACACCAAAAAAATTGTTTAATTTTGAACCGTAAAAAATAATAAAA
The DNA here is from genome assembly GCA_043777395.1 of Bacteroidota bacterium. Lineage (GTDB taxonomy): Bacteria > Bacteroidota > Bacteroidia > UBA7662 > JAYWHZ01 > JAYWHZ01. Next base: position 559 of record JAYWHZ010000023.1, on the reverse strand, counting down.
AAAATATGATAGAAATACCGTTCTACACCGGAAATACCCTACATTGCAAAGGCTGGATACAAGAAGCCGCACTCCGAATGCTCCTCAACAACCTACACCCCGACGTAGCCGAGCAGCCCCAAGACCTCATCGTCTATGGCGGAAGAGGAAAAGCCGCCCGAAATCCCGAAGCACTCCAACTCATCATCAAAGCACTCAAAGACCTCAACGACAACGAGACCCTACTCATACAAAGCGGAAAACCCGTAGCCATACTACCCACTCACAAAGACGCACCACGAGTCCTAATCTCAAACTCAATGCTCGTGCCCCATTGGGCAAACTGGAAACACTTCGACGAACTCGAACAAAAAGGACTCATCATGTACGGACAGATGACCGCAGGCTCTTGGATATACATCGGCTCGCAAGGCATCGTGCAAGGAACCTACGAAACTTTCAATGCACTGGCTCAAAAACATTTTGAATCCAAAACACTCAAACACAAACTCTGCGTTACGGCAGGACTCGGCGGCATGGGCGGCGCCCAACCACTCGCCATAACCATTGCCCAAGGCAC
>JAYWHZ010000022.1:0-5598 GCA_043777395.1 Bacteroidota bacterium | reverse complement strand
GTTACAAACCAGTATCTGCTACAAAACGCAAGCGTAGATTACCGAACCGCAGACTCGGCAATGGATTCGCCGCTGGCAAGCAAACTGTTTGAGTTTCCTTTTGTCAATGGTGTTTTTATTTCCAACAACTACGTAACCGTAACAAAACGCACCGAAGATGACTGGAATGAACTCACACCGATATTGAAAGATTTTGTGAAGAGCTATCTCGAAGCCGATCTCCAAATCGTTTCAACCGAAAAAATACAGCACATCAACGCACTCGAAGGGAATCCAATCGTAGTGCGTATCAAACAAATTTTGAAGGAATATGTGCAGCCTGCCGTAGAGCAAGACGGCGGAGCCATCACGTTTCAATCTTTTGAGGAGGCCACAGGAACCGTCAAAGTAAATCTCCAAGGCTCATGCAGTGGCTGCCCTTCATCGCTCATAACCCTCAAAAATGGCATCGAAAACCTATTGACCCGCATGCTCCCCGAAGTCAAAACCGTTGAGGCAGTCTCGATGTAGAAATTTTAAATCACACAAAAAACGAACCTAAAAAATAATATTTGCCCAACATTAATGCTACAAATACCCTATATAAGAGACAACAAAGAAGATGTCTTGGAACGATTGGAAACAAAAAATTTTAAAAATATACAATTCATCGACCAACTCATAGACCTCGACAACCAACGCAAACAAATACAAGCATCATTGGATAGAGTACTCGCCGAACAAAATCTACTCGCCAAACAAATCGCTGGCTTGATGAAGGAAGGCGATAAAACCAAAGCCAACGAAGCCAAAACTCACGTAAGCCAACTCAAAGACGGATCCAAACAACTCGAAAACCAAATTGCCCAAACCGAACGAGACCTGCAAGAGCTACTCGTCCAAATCCCAAATTTACCACACCACACCGTCCCAAAAGGAACGCACGCCGAACACAATGAGGTCGTGTTTGAGGTACAAAACATACCAACGCTAAATCCAAACGCCTTGCCACACTGGGAACTCACCCAAAAATACGATATTATAGATTTTGAACTCGGCGTGAAAATCACAGGTGCTGGCTTTCCCGTTTATAAGGGAAAAGGCAGCAAACTACAAAGAGCCTTGATAAACTTTTTTTTAGACCAAGCCGCCGATGCAGGCTACACCGAATATCAGCCACCTCTATTGGTCAATGAAGCCTCTGGATTTGGCACTGGGCAGCTGCCCGACAAAGAGTCGCAGATGTATCACGTGGGTTTGGACGATTTTTACCTCATACCGACCGCCGAAGTGCCTATCACCAATTTGTTTAGAGATACCATCGTCAAAGAACATCAACTACCCATCAAAAGCACTGCCTATACGCCGTGTTTCAGACGAGAAGCGGGTAGCTATGGCAAAGACGTCAGAGGATTGAACCGCCTTCATCAGTTTGATAAGGTAGAAATCGTGCAGATTGCTCACCCCGAACAAAGTTATGAGTTGTTGGAGCAGATGAAGGACTATGTGGCAGGATTGTTGCAAAAACTTGAATTGCCCTATCGAGTGCTGCGTTTGTGTGGAGGCGACATGAGTTTTGCCTCGGCATTGACCTACGACTTGGAGGTATGGAGTGCTGCCCAAAAACGTTGGCTGGAAGTGAGTTCGGTCTCAAATTTTGAAAGTTTTCAGGCAAATAGATTAAAGTGTCGGTACAAAAGTGATGTTGATGGCAAAAATCAATTGGTTCACACACTCAACGGCTCGGCATTGGCTCTGCCCCGCATAGTAGCCAGCCTACTCGAAAACAACCAAACCGAGCAAGGCATTCGGATACCAAAAATACTCGTTCCCTACACTGGCTTTGAATTCATTAACTAAATAAAAATAATGCAGGATAGAAATACCGTAAAATTTGCTGTTATAGGGCAAGGACACATCGGCAAAAGACACGCCGAAATGGTGCTAAGAAACCCCGAATGCGAACTGATAGCAGTTTGCGACATCGCACCAAAAGACCAATTAAACATCACACACCAAGCACCATTCTATCAAACAGTAGATGAAATGCTCGACAAACACCCAAACATCGAAGTGGTGTGCATTGCCACACCCAATGGCTTGCACGAACAACACGCCGTACAAGCACTCGATGCCCGAAAACACATTGTGATAGAAAAACCAATGGCACTGACCAAAGCAGGCTGCGAAAAAATAATCTTCAAATCGCTGCAAATGTCCCGAAAAATATTTTGTGTCATGCAAAACAGATACTCGCCGCCTTCTGAATGGGCAAAAGACGTGGTAGAAAAAGGATTGCTCGGCAAAATATGTATGGTGCAAATCAATTGCTATTGGAACAGAGACCACAGATACTACAAAAAAGACAACTGGAAAGGCACATATGACATGGACGGCGGAACGTTGTTTACTCAGTTTTCGCACTTTATCGATATTATGTACTGGCTATTTGGCGATATAGATGGTATTCAAGCCAAGTTTAAAGATTTTACACATCAACACAACACCGATTTTGAGGATTCTGGCAACGTCATCTTCGATTTCGTCAATGGTGGTATCGGTGTTCTCAATTATTCGACTGCCGTCTGGGACAATAACCTCGAAAGCAGCCTAACCGTAATTGGTACCACAGGCTCAATAAAAATCGGCGGGCAATACATGAACGAAGTCGAACACTGCCACATCGACAATTATACCATGCCAACACTACCACCATCAAGCCCCGCAAACGATTATGGACACTACAAAGGCTCCGCCGCAAACCACCACTACATCTTTGAAAACGTGGTCGATACCATCAAAAACCGAAACACCATCACCACCAACGCCCTCGAAGGGCTAAAAGTCGTGGACATCATAGAACGCATCTATCAACTCAAAAAAACAATTAAAGGCTAATTTATTAAACCAAACAAAAACAATGCAAACCATCATAGAAGCCCGTAAAAATCCCTTTAAAATCGATTGGAAAGAAATTTTTGCCTACCGAGACCTCCTCTGGACGCTCACTTGGCGAGACATCAGGGTTCAATATGCTCAAACAGCACTCGGATTGGCATGGGCAATCATCAATCCACTGCTCAATATCTTGCTGTTCTCGTTTGTGTTTGGCATCGTAGCGAAGGTAGATACGGGCAATGTACCGCATTTGCTTTTCACTACGGTAGGCATGTGTGGCTGGACTTATTTTTCGACGCTCATGACCAACGCCAGCAATTCTATTATTTCGGCACAAGGCATGGTTTCAAAAATCTATTTTCCACGATTGATTATTCCGCTCTCGAAAGCCATTGCAGCGTTTATAGATTTTGGTATCTCGTTTGTCATTCTCATTGCTATGTTGGTCTATTTTAGGTTTGTGCCAAGCATTAATATTGTTTTTCTTCCATTTTTTATTTTTATGACTGTTCTTTCGGGGCTTGCAGGCGGTATTTGGATGAGTGCATTGACGATTCGCTACCGAGATTTTCAACACATCACGCCGCTCATCATTCGCATTGGTATGTATGCCACGCCGATAGCCTATGCGGCAAGTTCTGTACCCTCGAAATACCAGTTTTTGTTTTATCTCAACCCCGTTGCCGGCATCGTAGAAGGTTTTAGATGGTCGATTTTGGGCGGTAAAGCCCCAGACCCGATGAGCTATGTGTCGTATGTGGTCGTTGGTCTGCTGTTTGTGTCGGGTTTGTTTTATTTTAATAAGATGGAACGCACGATGGCAGATATTTTGTAAAAAACAGTTAAAAGCAAATCAATTAAAAAAAATAAATCTGATTAATCCATAAATTTTTGATAGCATGAAAAAAATAATTCTCTTTATAACAGCTCTGCTCCTCTTCAATGCTGGTTCAGTATTTGCACAAAAAGACCCCAAAGCCAAAAAGATTTTAGACCGAGTAAAAACCATATTCAAAAGCCACAAGACGGTTCAAGCCAACTTTACGTTTGCAATCGAAAACAAAGCCGAAAAAATCTCTGAAACCCAAAAAGGCAGGTTTTTTATGCAAGGCAATATGTTTAAGGTCGATATGAGCGAACGCCTCATCATCTGCGACGGCAAAAACATTTGGACCTACGACAAAGAAACCAACGAAGTCCAAATCAACAACTATAACCTCGCCGAAGACCAACTTTCGCCCACACGCATCTTTACGCTCTACGACAATGGTTTTAACTACACGCTCGTGAGCGAAAAAGGCATCGAATACGTCAATCTCATTCCCGAAAACAAGAAGAAGGAAATATCGCAAGTCAAACTTTTTTTTGACAAACAAAAAACCAAAATCGAACGGGCAATCATCAGCAACAAAGACGGCAACCTCTATACCTACACCATTCAGCAGATGGAAACCAACAAAACTTTTGCACTCGATATGTTTAAGTTCGACAAAGCCAAATACCCAAAAGTGGAAATTGTGGATTTGAGAAACTAACACATCGGCAAGGCAACTGGAACAATACCCATTATAAAAAATCAGTTATGAACATACTATCAGTAGAAAATTTAACCAAGACTTTTGGCGACAAAATATTATTTAGAAACATCAGCTTTGGCATTGCCGAAGGACAAAAAATAGGGTTGATTGCCCGAAACGGTGCAGGAAAAACAACCCTGATGAACATCATCGGTGGCTTAGAAAAGCCAGATAGCGGCTTGTTTGCCCTTCAAAAAGACGTGTCGATGGCTTTTTTACCCCAAAACCCACTGTTCGATGCCTCAAAAACCATTTCGGAAGCCATATTTCAAACCCTAACGCCGCTGTTGAGTGCCGTCAGAAACTACGAAATTGCCATCGAACTCCACAACGAAGACCCAAACCAAAAAAATACGGACCTCTTGCAAACCGCCATGACCGAAGTAGATGCCCTCGAGGCTTGGGACTACGAGCAACGCATACAGCAAATCCTCTATCGATTGAACATCAAAAACCTAAACCAAAAAACAGGAACGCTATCGGGTGGGCAACTCAAACGCTTGGCACTCGCCAAAGTATTGATAGAAAACCCCAACTTTCTAATCCTTGACGAACCGACCAACCACCTCGATTTGGACATGATAGAGTGGCTCGAAGAATACCTGTCGAGGCAAGGCGTAGCCGTGCTGTTGGTTACGCACGACAGGTATTTTTTGGATAAAGTATGCACCGAAATCATTGAATTGGACAACTATCAACTCTACAAATACAAAGGAAACTACGCCTACTATCTCGAAAAAAAATCGGAAAGAGAGTTCAACGAAGGACAAGTATTTGAAAAAAACAGACAGCTCCTCAAACAAGAACTCGACTGGATGCGCAGGCAGCCCAAAGCAAGAACCACAAAATCGAAGGCAAGAATCGACACGTTTTATGAACTCGACGAAAAAGTGAAATCCAGAAAAACAACCACCGATTTGACCCTCAATGTGAAAATGAATCGAATAGGTGGCAAAATCATTGAACTTAAAAACATCAGAAAGGCATTTGGCGAGCAAGTTATCCTCAAAAACTTCGACTATGTGTTCAAAGGCGGCGAACGAATTGGCATTGTGGGCAAAAACGGCGTTGGTAAATCGACGTTTCTCAATATCTTGATGGACATTGAAAAAGTTGATGCCGGAACGGTCGTCTTGGGCGATAC
>JAYWHZ010000021.1:0-5626 GCA_043777395.1 Bacteroidota bacterium | reverse complement strand
CGGGTAAACATGCCTTGTTTTTCGAGTGCTGCCTGGAGTGCCATGGCGTTCATCAGGGTAGCGAGCATGCCCATATAGTCGCCTTGGGCTCTGTCGATGCCAATGGAGTGGGCTTGCATGCCTCTAAAAATATTTCCGCCGCCGATAACGATTGCTATCTGCACGCCCATGTCGTAGATGGTTTTTATTTCTTTGGCATATTGCTCCAAACGCTTTGCTTCTATGCCGTATTCTTGGCTTCCCATCAGGGATTCGCCGCTCAATTTTAGTAAAATGCGTTTGTATTTCATCTGAAAGTCTTGTAAAATTAGATTAAATCTATTTGATGCACAAAAATAAGAAGGTATTTGTATTTATCAACCATAAACCTCAAATTTGTCCATAAAAATGAAATCTTTTTTGTTTGATTTTATTGAACTTGTTTAAACTTTTTTATTTTGGCTAATAAATTTGGATAAATGTCATTTTTATGGGCAGAGATTCCGCACTTGATGCGGAGTTTCACATCTTTGCTTTTTCCAACTAAACGTTTAAAGAACCTCATTTTTATGAAAGCAGATAGCAATCGGTGCAGAAGCCTTTCTTGATTGTGGGTGATTTACGAATCTCAAAAAACTTAACACAAACTTAACATTGAAAATTTGGTTAATATAAAATAGTATTTATATTTGTGATGTCAATAATGACAACTCAACTAATTTTAAAAAATCGTTCAAAAAAAAATGAAACGTATTAAAAATTTATTTAATATAGGGAGTAAAATCATCTCGTACCCATAGCAGTTCGCCATTTGCCAAAAATTTTGGCGTAGTATTGTGTGCTTCTGCCTTTGCGGTAAGTTTGTTTGTGAGTTGTATGAAAAAAGAAGATGCACTGATGCGAAAAGCCATCAGCGATGGCATCATGCTTTCACAAAAATTTAGTGCCGAGCAAAGTGTAGGCGAAACCGCAAACACCATGCTATCGCCCTGCAACGAAGTTACGCACAACTACTGCTCAATAGAAACAGGACAAAACATAGTTTATAAATGATATGTGCCTCTCGGCAATTTTATCTATGGGAACATTATTTACAAACCTTGCCTTGCTATATTGAGGATAGAGCACAAAGTGGGCAATAGTTGGTTGCCGTTCTATTGCTCATGTCCACTTCCAGTAACCTATCCAGGTAGAAGAGGCAATTATTTTGAGGAGAGTTAGACGTTTCCCTCAGGAACGCCAATCAAGTTAAATATACTTATTCCAACCACCAACTATTCAATCTACCAACTGCAACAGAAAATAACCCAAAAAACACTTCAAATACTTTAAAAATCTATCCCAATCCAGCAAAGCATACAATTGGTTTTGAAGTAAATCCCCTTGCCTTTGAAAGGGGTAATTTCTCGATGGTTTCAGCTGAGATAGTAGATGTTTTGGGACGAAAAATTTCTCTTGCTTCTCCCTTTTTTTAAGGGGAGATGTCAGAAGGACAGAGGGGTTGGAGGGGCAAGCGGAGGTTAATATTTCAACCCTCGAACAAGGCATTTATTTCCTCAAAATCATTAACCAAAAAAACGAGACATTTGTAGGAAAATTTGTCAAAGAATAATGAATAGGGTCGGTATAAATATAAATACCGACGACGCAGAGGAAAAGTTTCGAGAGGTTTAATTATTTTACAGTGTTGAGTGCCAAGGCACGAAGCATGAGTCGTGGCAATGGTTTAGAGGCATCACGTTTTCTCAAATCGAGATACCAGCCTATTTTTTTGAAGATTGGTATTTTGTGTGTCTCCACAAACTCTATCAGCGTGCCGTCGGGGTCTTCTATATAGGCAAAATGCCCTGCGGCTTCGCCCATATCGAAGGTTTTTTGGTGCGTTGTGCTGCTATCTACTGTGAATGGGAAACCCATTTGTGTGCATTCTTTTTTGAGCTGTGCGATGTTGTGTACGTCAAAGCAGAGGTGAATGAAGCCCAAATCGCCCCAATATCGGTTTTCAAATATCTTTTTTGGGTTGTAGTTTGTGGCTTCGATGAGTTCGATATATGTTTTTCCGAGCATCTGGCTAAATGCCCCTTGTCGGTCGTTTTTGTGCGTGAGCAGCACTCGTCTGAACCGTTGTGAGCCATTTTTGAGGGGTTTAAAATCCTCGAAGGCATCGGTTTGGTCAAAAATCACTTGGTCGTAGCCCAGCAAATCAGCATAGACTTTGAGCGATTGTTCAATGTTCGACACGCCGATGACTGCACCGTTTGGACCTGCGGTAATGTTGTTGTTTCGGTAAAAAAAGTCGCTGCTTTCCACGATTTCAAAAATATTATTGTAAGGGTCTTTTACAAAAAAATGTTTTTGGTTGGCAGGATTTAGGCTGATGTTTCCGAGTATTTTGGCATTGTTGGCTTGGAGTTGTTGGTATGTTTTTTCTACATTTTGGGTTTTTATTTTGCAAATATAGATGCCCAAGTCACCCAGTTGAGGGATAAATATTGGTGGTTGAGGTGTTCGGCTGGTATATTGCCAGATTTCAAATCCGCCGCCGCCTTGTGCGTTGAGTGCCAGCACGGCGTGTCGGGTTTGGGGTGTGTTGCCGGTGTAGGGCAGCATGAGGTTGGCTTGGGCAGCTTCTTCAAATATTTTGATGTTCATGGCAAAGTTTTGCCTATACCAAGCCCATGCTTGGTATACGTTTGGTATGCCGATGCCCATTTGTTGAATTCCTGCAATGATTGTTTTAGACATTTTGATGGGTTTATTTTGGGTTTATTTTGGGTTTATTTCATTAAACTAACCGAAAGTTTATTTGCTATCAAGTTGATGTTTTATGCCTTCCAACACTTGTTCTATGATAAAATTGGTTTGCTCTGGGGTCATTTCGGTGTGCATTGGCAGCGAGAGTACGTTTTTGCAAAGGTGTTCGGTCGTCGGGAAATTACCTTCGGTTTTGTAGGCTTTTTGGACGTTCAGCGGTATGGGGTAATAAACCATTGTGGGGATGCCTTTTTGTTTCAAAAATTCTCTCAATGGGTCTCTCTCAATGCCCTTGAGCGTAAGGGTATATTGATGAAAAACGTGTGTCGATTGGGGCTCTCTGGCGGGAATAATAAGGTTTTTATGATTTTCAAAGGCTTTGTCGTAGGTCGTTGCAAGTTGGTTTCGGGCTTGTTCGTAGCTGTCCAAATGATTGAGTTTTACTGCCAAAATGGCTGCTTGCAACGTATCGAGCCGAGAGTTTACGCCCACCACATCGTGCTGATATTGAATGGCTTGCCCATGATTGGCTACCATTCTGATTTGCTGGGCCAGCAGGTCGTTGTTGGTCATCATGGCTCCGCCGTCGCCAAAACAACCCAGATTTTTGGACGGAAAAAACGACGTTGTCCCAATATCGCCTATCGTTCCAGCCCGTTGTTTGTTACCGTTTGCAAAGGTATAGACCGCCCCGATGGCTTGTGCCGTGTCTTCTATCACATACAGCTTGTGGCGTTTGGCAATGGTCATGATGGCTTCCATGTTGGCACATTGCCCAAAAAGATGCACCGGCACAATGGCTTTGGTGCGTGGGGTGATGGCTCGTTCTATCTGCTCCACGTTGATGAGCATCGTATCTGCATAAACATCAACCAGCACCGGTTTGATGTGAAGCAATGCCATGACTTCGGCAGTTGCCACGTAGGTAAAGTTGGCGGTTATGACCTCGTCGTTGGGCTGCAAATCGAGTGCCATCATGGCTATTTGGAGGGCATCGGTGCCGTTTGCACAGCCGATTACGTGCTTGCAGCAGAGGTAACTTTGGAGTTCAGATTCAAATTTTTTGACCTGCGGACCTTTGATAAAAGCCGTGGTGTCCAATACATTTTGAATGGCTTGGTCTATCTCTTTTTTTGTTTTGTTGTATTGACTTTCGAGGTCAACCATCTTTAAATTCATAAACAGAATGCTCTTGTTTTTTAGTTTTATTAAGGAATTAGTGTGAAACGTCGTATTTGAGTTTTAGGATTTGTGTTATTTTTCTGATGGTTTTTTCAAATGGTTTTAGAAATTTATATTGGTTAAAAAATGATTTGTAGTGGTCGAATGCTTTGTGGTCTCTTGGTGGTGTTTGGATATATTGGTCAAAATCTTGTTCGGTAAAACCCATTTTTTTTAAGAAAAACTCTTTGTCAATCTTGCATTGTTCGGCATCGTATATCGGTTTTTTAAGCTCTTCTAATACCTCGTCTCTGGTCATTTGCCCCGAGCAGATGAGTGTCGAAAGGTGTGCTTTGCGTTTATCGACCTTGAATTTGTGGGGCAAAATGTAGCCTTGATAGAACCTCGTAAAAATAGATTCGTAATGTTTGCCGCCATAGTCTCGCCAACCCAATTCGCTAATTATAACCTGTTTAACTTCTTTTTTGTTGTAAGGCAGATAGTTCAAAGGTTCAATGATTTCGATGCCTTTCACGTTGTGGTAATAGCTCTTTTGCTTGGGCGACATGAAGGGAAACGTTTTGAGTGGCACCGAGCCAAACTGCTTGTGAATATCTTTGATGTTGCGTTCGTCTTTAAAAACCCAGTTTGGGGGCAAAATACCTTCGGTAACGATGTTGTTGCCGCTCAAAATGTATTTGATGTTGTGTTCGGCAGCCATTTTGTAGAGCGTTGCCGAGATAGCATGGTCGGTCAGTGCCTCAATATCAATGACGTTTGCCTTAAAAAAAGCCGTTTGTAGGTCTTTAAATTCTTGCCAATTGATGACATAAGTGAAGAGGTTGAAACCCAATCGGGAGATGATATTTTCGATGTTTTGCACGGCGAGTTCGGAGTTCCAGCCGTTGTCAAAATGCACAATCAGCGGTCTGAGACCATATTCTTTGGCTTTGTAGGCGAGGTAGGTGCTATCTACGCCGCCCGAAACGCCCGTGATGCAGTCGTATTTTTTATCTTTGCCGTCGGCTTTTATCTTATCTACCAAGCGTTGGAGCTGTGCCAAACCTTCGGTGCCTTTGACCACTTTTTTGGCTTCTGATTGTTCATATTCGTATACGTAATGGCATACGCCCTCTGCATCAAAAATGATGTTTGGGTCGTCGTTGGTGTCCAACACAGTTTTGGAACATTGCTGGTAAGTGCGTTTTTCGGGCATGTGGTAATCTTTAATTTATTTTTTATGTTTTTGAGTTAATCCGTTGCAAATATACAACATTTCAAGTCGATTGGTATCCTTGCAATTTCTATGCCCAATTTTTGAGTTTTCCGAATGGTTTTTTGTTGAATGGATTTGAATTAAATTAAAAAAAAACTTACCCAAAACGAATTTTAAACCCTTTGTTTCAGAGGTCTAAACCATTTTTGCGTAAGTTCAAAGGCATTCACTATGTAGATGAAACCCAGTTGTTTTTAATTTATTCTTTAATCATCTTGCCCACAAAAGTCTCGTTGGCTTTGTTGGTGAGCCAAACAAAATAAATGCCCTTTTCCAAACGACTGATGTCAATCGATTTTTGAGCCGATAGTTTTTCAATTTCCAATACTTTTTTGCCCAACAAATCCACAATTTCGACTTTTGCCCCATGGGTTTCGTTGGCATCGAGGTCAATATTAAGCCATGCGTTTGCTGGATTTGGATACAAGGCAAGCGGTTTATGTGTTGCTATATTGC
>JAYWHZ010000020.1:0-5744 GCA_043777395.1 Bacteroidota bacterium | reverse complement strand
CGCGAAAGTAACCCTACCCAATTTTTCACGCGGGACCCGTGGAATAATTCACGTTGATTATCAATATCGCTGCGAAATGCGTCATATTCATTGTCGCGTTTCAAAGTATAAATATTGCGTACTTTGATGGCCTTGCTTTTAATTTGCGATTTAATAACGTGATCAGAAACGCGTAATCATGGATAAACTGGAAGAAATAACAGAACAAAAAATCCGCCCAAACGTTGTTTATAAAAAAATATATGCCCATAACGATTTCATCGCCGACTACAATGCCTTCAAAGGCAACGCCTACGGACTGGCAAACACCCTGATGCAAACCGCCGTATTGAAACCCAAAATGAAAAATATGCGGCTCAAAAATCTATATTACACCGGGCAGCTCACCGTGCCGGGACCTGGCGTGCCGCCAGCCATCATATCGGGCGAGGTCGTGGCAAACTACATAGCGAAGACAAATTGACCCGTTTGATAAAAAACAAATGCCCAATCTAAATAACATTCCATTTGGTTTAATCCCTTTTTTTGAGACCTATTTTAGTTGCTTACCAATCAAAATGAACATAAACAAGCCGTTTGCTTTCAAATAAAATGATATTAAGAAATATTGTAATGTAAATAAAATACCAAAAAACAATATTTAAAAAAATAAACCCACTATACACCGTTTCTACATAGACACAAACAACCTTTACCAACTTTAACGTTCACAATCAAAATTTATATAAACACTATGCTCAGTCTTTTTAGAGAAACAAACGTGGCTTGCAGTCAATTGGTTACCAAACAATACAGCACCTCATTCAGTATGGGTATTTTGGCGTTCGACAAAGACCTACGCAATCATATCTATGCCATTTATGGGTTTGTGCGGTATGCCGACGAGATAGTAGACACTTTTTTCGATTTTGACCAAGAGGTTTTGTTCAATGAATTTAAAGAAGACACCTACAAAGCCATAGAACGAAACATAAGCCTAAACCCTATTTTGGACGCTTTTCAGGCCGTTGTCCATCAATTTAACATCGACAAAGCACTTATCGAGGCTTTTTTGAACAGCATGGCAATGGATTTGCACCACGTCGATTATCAATCAGACAACTACAAAGAATACATCTACGGCTCTGCCGAAGTCGTGGGCTTGATGTGTCTCAAAGTCTTTTGCCAAAACAACAACCAACAATATGCAGACCTCAAAGACTCGGCACGCAGCTTGGGCGCCGCATTCCAAAAAGTCAATTTTTTGAGAGACATCAAAGACGACTACATCACCCGAGGCAGAACCTACTTTCCAGAAGTCAATCTGGGCAACGATTTTGATATACACACCAAAAGAGCCATCGAAAAAGACATACAAAAAGACTTTGACGAGGCATATGTCGGCATCATCAAACTGCCCAAAAACTCCCGTGATGGCGTGTTGCTCGCCTATCGGTTTTACCTCAACCTATTTAATAAAATAAGAAAAACAGAACCCAAAGACATCTTAGAAAAACGCATCAGGGTCTCAAACCTCAAAAAAATACTCCTTGCCACAGGCACCATCGTCAATCAAAAACTAAGCATCAGTTTATTTTAAACACCCAAAAACTTCTTTTTTAATTTATTGAGACCATGTAAGGTTTTTAGTATTATTTACTTCAAGATATAAAAATAATCAACTACATTTGTGTTTAAATAAAACGGGTTTGATACCAAAAATATTACCATTTCGGACTGGTATCGTTGTTATATAAAAGTCATTTTACCCTTTAAACATCAAAGTCATGTATGCCTACACACATTTACAAACCAAAACAGACATAGATTTTTCCTATTACCGTGAACTCGCCTTCGAAGACCAAGAATTTTATTTTGGATTGATACAGCAAACCTCACGGTGCTTTGCAAACCTCAAAAACGAGTATACCGATGCCCTACTCGACAACAAGCACACAGACCTCAGAGAACTCCTACACAAAATAAAACCAACCATCAAAGGATTAAAAATAGTGGCACTCGACGATTATTTTGAAGAAGCAAAACTACTCACAAACCAAAACGACACGTGGAATATGGACGCCGCACTGACCAACATCAGAAACGTTTGTACCATCATTGGCGAACTGATAAACGCTCTGGATAAAGAACTTTTTTTGGAAAAACAACTCACCAACAAAAAATAATCCAAAAAATATCAACCAATCACACCCGAACCAATAAGCTCGTTGGCATCGCTATACCACGCCGCAAACTGACCCGCAGCAACGCCCTTTTGCTCTGCCTCAAACACCACATACAAACCCTCCAAACAAGCAAACAATTTGGCACGCTCCAATGCCTGACGGTAGCGTATCCGAACCCAATATTGTCTCGTCTCGCCAACCTGCATCTCCAAATCCGACCTCACAAAATGAACATCGGCAGCCGCTATTCGCAGCCCCCAACGGTTCAAACCCTTGTGGTGTTCGCCTTGACCAACATAAATCACGTTCTCGACCGTGTCGGTGCCCAACACAAACAGCGGCAGCGGTTTGCCACCAATATTCAAGCCTTTTCGTTGCCCAATGGTAAAAAAATGAGCACCAATGTGTGTGCCAATATCCCTGCCACTATCTGGCTCGAAGGCGTAAGGCTGCGTTAGAGCATCGAGGTTTTGGATAATAAATTCATTGTCGTCAAAATCAATGGTCTCAAAATTGGCATCAAAAATGCTTGAGTTGGGTTCTATCTCAATCACTTTGCCCGTCTTGGCTTGGAGTTGCTGCTGCAAAAAATCGGGCAGGCTTATCTTGCCCACAAAACACAAACCCTGCGAATCCTTTTTTTGTGCCGTTACCAAACCAATATTTTGGGCAATGGCTCTGACCTCACTTTTTTGGAGATGCCCTATCGGGAACAAAGCCTTAGAGAGTTGGTATTGATTGACTTGGCAGAGAAAGTAGCTTTGGTCTTTGCTGGCATCGGCACCGCCTATGAGTTGAAAAATTGAATTATCTTGGCTGTCTTTGAAGCTATTTTTTTGGCAATAATGCCCCGTTGCTACAAAGTCGGCACCGAGCGAAAGGGCAATTTTAAGGAAGGCATCAAACTTGATTTCTCTGTTGCAAAGCACATCGGGGTTGGGCGTTCTGCCCCGCTGGTATTCATCAAACATATAAGCCACGATGCGTTGTTTATATTCCGAGCTCAAATCCACGACCTGAAAAGGTATGTCGAGTTGATGGGCAATTTGGAGTGCATCGGCACTGTCGTCTATCCAAGCACATTCGTTGTTGAGCGTAAGGGTTTCGTCGTGCCAGTTTTTCATAAAAAGCCCGATGACCTCATAGCCTTGCTCTTTGAGTAGATAGGCAGCCACACTCGAATCGACGCCGCCCGAAAGCCCAACGACGACCCTATTATTCTTTTTTTTGTTCATTCAGAAAATTTTCTATCCATGTTTTAAATGTTTGGGCATCGAAGATTGGGATGTTGAGGTCTTGTGCTTTTTGTTCTTTTGAGGAGCCGCTTCCGAGTTGTTTCATCACCAGATGGGTGGTATTTTTGGTTATGCCCGATGCTGTTTTGCCGCCGTTTTGCTCCAAAAACGTTTCTATGTCTTGATCTCTGAAGCCTGTAAAACAAACATTCAAACCCTCAAAAAGATTGCTGTTTATTATTTTTTGTTTATTTTTCTTTATTTTCAGGGGCATATTTCCTATGTATTGCCAAAAACGCTTGTAGTTTTCGACAAATATACGGGCTGTGATTTCAGAAAAGCCATCTATCTGTGTGATGGTTTCTACGCTTGGCGAGTGGTCTGGTGCGTTATAGCGTGGTGTGAGCAATGCCAATTTTTTAGACCCTAAGCCTTCGAAGAGACTTGTGGCGTGCATCAGTTTTTCGAGTGGTATGTCTTGTGTTTTGTCTTGTATGGCTCGAAAAATTTTTTTGGCTTTGAGGTTTTTGAAGTGGTCTAATTGTTCAAAATCGTTTACGGTCATGTTGAGTATTTTTTCCACCGTATCGTGTGTTTTATAGATTTGTTCGAGTGTGCCTTCGGCTAAGTTTTCAACTTCTAAAATATTGAAAAAGGCGATTATTTTTTGTAATTTTTGTCCGTCGCAGTGTTGGATATTGGGGCAGAGGAGTTCTATTTGGTTGGCGTTCCAAACCAGCACAGTGCCGCACGAAGGGCAGTGTGTGGGCAATGTGGGTTCTGCGGGTTCGATGACTGCAATGATTTTGGGAATGACTTGTCCGCTTCTAATGACCAAGACCTTAGAGCCGATGCCTATCTGGCTGTCTTTGATAAATCGGGCGTTGATGAGCGTTACGTTGGAGACCGTAACGCCGTCGAGTTCGACGGGTTCGATTTGGGCTACGGGTTTCATCAATCCAAATTTTGAGATTTGATAGACTATATTTTTGATGGTTGTGCTGCGTTCCGATGCCAAAAACCCTTTCCATGCACGGGCATAGGCCGGATTTTTGTTGGTTTCTCTGCCCAAATCATCTCTCATAATGGCTTTATTGACCTCCACTATCAAGCCATCAAGTTCGTAGTTTTTTCCAAAATCGGCAAATAGTTTTTGGAGCAATTCGGTGGTGATTTCACCCAATTGACAGCAATGCGATTCAACTTTTGGGTCGTTAAAATATTGGTTCAAGTGGTCTATCTGGTCTATTTTGTCATTGGTTTTCGCATCAAAGGGTTCGATGGCATACCGCATAAAATCAAAATCGGTGAGCATCGGGTCGGCTTCTTTTCTATTTAGGGCTCCTGCTCCCATGTTTCGGCTGTTTTTAAATTGCGATGCCCAAAGTTCGGCGAAGGTATTTTTTTTCATAATGACTTCGCCCAGCGTATAGCCTTCGACGTGTTGTTTGGCAATATTTTTTTTATTGCTCATCAACGTTTTGTAGTGTTCGTTTGCACGTTGCCCTTGCAAGCCATTGCCACGAGTCCAAGCATCGCCAGTTTTTTCATTGACACAGAGCGACAAACCGTCAAATTTTGGTGTGATAACGACTTCTGTTTGGGGAGATATGCCTTTGAGTTCAGCCCATTTTTCGAGTTCCTCCATTGTTTTTACTTTGTTCATCGAATACATTGGCACGGGCAGGGTTTCTTTTCGAGAGTCGTCTTGGGCTATATCGAAGCCGATTTTGTCTATGAGTTCGTCTTGCCCCTGTGTTTGCTCGGCAAGTTGTTGGAGTAGATTGTCGTATTCTGTATCGGACATGATAGCCTCTCCTACTCTATAAGCTTGGTTGGCATGGGCAATCTGTTTTCGGAGCTGGTCGGTGGTCATTGGTTTATTTTTTTAAACAATTTAGTAACCCATTTTAATTTATTTAACCAAAAATCGTTTTGTTATGTCTTGATAGGCATCAATGCGTCTATCTCTAAAAAAGGGCCATATTCGGCGTGTGTGTTCCGTTTTGTCGAGGTCAATTTCTACGACCAAATGCTGCTCTTGGTTGTTGGTTGCCATGGCAATGATTTCGCCTTGCTGCCCTGCCACAAAGCTGCTTCCCCAAAAATCTATACCTGCCCCAACGCCCTTAAAATCAGGTTCAAAACCCACCCGATTCACGCTCACCACCGGCAAACCATTGGCAATGGCGTGGCTTCGTTGAATGGTTGTCCAAGCATTTTGTTGGCGTTCTTGCTCGTCTTCGGTGTCGTTTTCGTCCCAGCCTATGGCAGTTGGGTAAATGAGCAGGTCGGCTCCACGCATAGCCATCAGGCGAGCGGCTTCGGGATACCATTGGTCCCA
>JAYWHZ010000019.1:0-5808 GCA_043777395.1 Bacteroidota bacterium | reverse complement strand
GCGAACGAGCCGAACGCCTTGTAAACGAAACTTCCCTCAAAGAATCGACCAATGGCATCAATGTGCTTCACCAAGAATGGAAAGCCATCGGTCCGGTGCCAGAAGATAAAAAAACCGACCTTTGGGAGCGTTTTACCACCACAACCAACTTGATATACGACAAACGCAGAGAACACTACGAGCAGATGGAAGACGGCAGAAAAGAAAAAATAGAAGCCAAACAAGCACTCTGCCAAGAAGCCGAAGGACTCGTAACCGAAGAACCCAAAAACCACAAGCAATGGGAAAAACTCACCGAACGATTCATTAAGATACAAACAGACTGGAAAACCATCGGGTTTGTGTCCAAAGACCAAGACGAAGAACTCTGGCAACGCTTTAAAGCCGCCTGCGATGCGTTCTTTAACAACAAAAAAGACCACTACAAACACATAAAAGACTTAGAAGACGACAACATTAGGCTCAAAACCGACATGTGTGTCAGAGCCGAAGCATTGGCAGAAAGCGTAGAATGGAAGCAAACCACCGAAGAGGTTATCCAACTCCAAAAAGAATGGAAAACAATCGGGGCAGTGCCTTATAAAGTAGGCGAAAAACTATGGAAACGATTTAGAGCCGCCTGCGATGCGTTCTTCAAAAACAAAGAAGCACACTTTGGCAACCGAGAAGGTGCCGAAACCGAAAACTTAGCCGCAAAAGAAGCACTCATCAACACCATCGAGTCCTTTGAATTTACAGACGACGAAACCGCCAACCACGAAACACTCAAAGGACTTCAAAAACAATGGAGCGAAATTGGATTTGTACCACTCAAACTCAAAAAAGAAATCCAAGAACGATACATCGCCGCCATCGACCAAAAATTTGATGACCTGAGAGCGAGCAGAAAAAATAAATCTATGACAAACTTCAAAACACACATAGACAAAGTAAAAACAACCGACAACTCAAACCAAGTCCTCAGAAGAGAAAACGCACAAATCGTATCCCGAATAAACAAAATAAAAGAAGAAGCCGACCTGTTAGAAAACAACATCGGGTTCTTTGCACAATCCAAAAACGCCGACACACTCCGAAAAGAAGTAGAAAAAAAAGTAGCTGAACTCAAAAAACAAATCGCCGAACTCGAAGAAAAAAGATACCTGCTGGCAGATTAGAACCCAAAGCACAATTTTTGGCACGATTATTTAAGCATTGTTTCAAAAATTAACCAAAATTATTTATCAAAAAAATGAAGAAAGTATTCTCAACAATTTTTGCCCTCTGTGTAGCCACCACACTACTCACGGCACAAGACAAAGCCATTATTAAACCCTGGAAAACAGGCGCATCGCTCTCGCTCACAGGCACAAGCACCAACCTATCGCCCTACTGGAACGCAGGCGGAACGAGCAACATCGCCGTCAATGGATTGGTAGCACTCAAAGCCGAGTACAACGTCAATAAAAACAATTGGCTCACAACACTCGACTTGGGCTATGGTGTATCTAAACTCGGACGTTGGAACGAAAAAAAATCAGGCAGCTGGTTCAAAAACGACGACCGAATCATACTCGTCAGCAACTACAACCGACAACTCAAAGAACGCTTGTTCCTTACTGGAACAGTCGATTTTCGTACACAATTTATGCCCGGCTACACACCCTCAAAAAACGCCGCTGGCATAGTCAATGGCAGAAACTTAGTCTCAAACCTCCTTGCACCAGCCTACTTGGTAGGAGGCATCGGTCTGACATACAAAAACGAAGCCGGAAACTTCATCGCTACCCTATCGCCCATTGCCGCTAAGGTAACTTTTGTTTACGACGACTCATTGGTCAATGTGGTGATTCCCAGCGATGCCGGCACCATACAAAGAGGTGCATTTGGTGTAGAAAGAGGTCAAAATATCAGGTCGCAGTTTGGTGCCAATCTCGCCAT
The DNA here is from genome assembly GCA_043777395.1 of Bacteroidota bacterium. Taxonomy (GTDB): domain Bacteria; phylum Bacteroidota; class Bacteroidia; order UBA7662; family JAYWHZ01; genus JAYWHZ01. The sequence goes on along the minus strand of JAYWHZ010000019.1, from coordinate 3,888 downwards.
TGGCTACTCCAAAAACCTCCGTGAAAACGTGGCATTCAAAACAAAAGCCAACCTTTTTATGGATTACAAAACCCCAACACTCATCGACGTAAACTGGGAAACGATGCTCACCGCAAAAATTACCAAAAACATCGGCGTGAGCCTTGCCACAAACCTCATCTACGACGACGACATGAAATTCAAAATCCTCAACGAGGAAACAGGAATCGCAACGGGTACACTGGGAGCAAGAACTCAATTCTCATACGTGTTTGGTGCAGGCATCAACTACATCATCACCAATACAAAAAACTAACTCACACACCAATATCTCTGTATTCAAAAAAGACCGATGACTCATAAGGAGCAACATCGGTCTTTTTGTTTTATTAAATGAACTATTTTTTACGCCTATCGCTATCTCATGCGACCAAATACAAACTTGGCTACCAAAAAACCAAACAACGCACCACCCAAGTGGGCAAAGTGAGCCACATTGTCGAAAGGGTTGTTTTGATAAGCCGCATAGATCTCAAAACCAATATAAACCATCACATAATATTTGACTTTTACGGGTATCAGAAAATAAAAATACAACTCCGTATCGGGAAAAAGATACGCATAAGCCGCCACAATGCCCGCAATAGCCCCCGAAGCACCCACGATGTTGGGCATGTTCAACAGGGCATCTATCTGGTATTGCCTCGCCGCAATATCGGTCGTCTGGCTATAAATTTGCTCCATCAAAGGGCGTAAATCAAGCCAGTAAACAAACAGATAATGCACCAACGAAGCACCAATCCCCGCCACGAGATAAAAATTTAAGAACCGCTTGCTGCCCCAAATATCTTCCAAAACACTGCCAAACATCCACAAATTGAGCATATTGAAAAACAAATGTTGAAAACTGGCATGCATAAACAAATGCGAAACAACCTGATACACCATAAATTTTTGAGACCCAAAATAGTGCAAACCCAGCATGTCTATCAGATTGAACCGTGGAAAAGCCAAGGTGGCTAAAAAAAATAAACCATTGATGATTAATAAGTTTTTGATGACCAGTGGCAAAACACCAAAACCCGTAGGACGAAACGACTGCATATTTTTGTTTGATTTTTGTGCCGTAAAAAGATATTTTTTGGATTAAATAATTTTTGATTTGATATGGGCATAAACCTCCGGCAAGGCTGATGCATTTTTGCCGCCAGCCGTTGCCAAAAACGCTTGTCCGCCACCGTTACCATCGATTATTGTTGAAATTTCTTTGACCAGATGGGCAGCATTCAAACCCTTATCTTTGGGAAAATCGTCGCTTAAAGCAATGATTACACTCACTTTGTGGTCAATTTTGGCACCGAGAACCAACAACAAATGGGGTTTATTTTTTTTCAGTTCGGACGCTATTTTTCTCAAACTATCCACCGAATTGACTTCAACCGTTTGAGTCAAAAAATTTATTCCGTTGATTTGCACCGTGTCGTCGCCCATTTTTTTTGCCATCTGCATCACTTTTTCGGTCTCAAAATGCTCCAATTGTTTGGATAACTGATGGTTTTGTTCCAACAGTTGTTCTATACTTTTGGCGACATCGGCAGGATTTTTAAGCAATTGTTTGACCGAATCGAAGATTTCTAATTGATTTGCAATAAAATCGACGGCTTTTTGGTTGGTCAATGCCTCAATCCGCCGCACGCCACTGGCTATCGACGACTCGCCAACGATTTTGAACCAGCCTATCTTGGCGGTATTTTCGACATGTGTGCCGCCACAAAACTCGACCGAAAAATCGGGGTCGAAAGTGATTACACGCACAAAATCGCCATATTTTTCGCCAAAAAGCGCCATTGCACCCCGTTTTTTTGCCTCCTCGATGGGCAAACTGCGTTCTTCTGTGAGCAAGATGCTGTCGCTAATTTTTTGGTTTACCAAGCGTTCGACTTCGACTATCTGGTCGTTGGTCAGTTTATTAAAATGCGAAAAGTCGAATCGAAGTACTTCATGATTGACCATCGACCCTTTTTGCTCCACGTGTTTGCCCAGCACCAAACGCAGTGCGGCGTGCATCAGGTGGGTTGCCGAGTGGTTGTTGGAGATGGCTTGTCGGTTTTTGGCATCGACTTTTGCTACGAAGTAGGCATTTAATTTGGTTGGCAGGCGGTTTGTTTGGTGAATGATTAGATTATTTTCTTTGATGGTATTGAGTATTTCAATGGTTTCATATTCGTTTGTGAGCAGCCCAAAGTCGCCCGATTGTCCGCCACTTTCGGCATAGAAAGGTGTTTTTTGGAGTACAATTTGGTGGTTTGTGTTGCCTTTTGCTTCAAAAGTTCGGTATTTCACGATTTGCGTTTCGCATTGGAGCGTGTCGTAGCCCACAAACAGCGTTTGAGCGTCTTGGCATTCGACCCAGTCGGTTTTTTCGATTTCGGCATCTTTTTTGCCTCGCATTTTTTGTTGTTTCATTTGGGTTTCAAAGCCTTGTTCGTCGATGGTCAATCCATTTTCTTGGGCAATAAGTCGGGTCAAATCTATTGGAAAACCGAATGTGTCGTAGAGTTCAAAGCTTGTTTTGCCGTCAATTTGGGTTAGATTATTGGCATTGAGATTATTTTTGACTTCGTCGAGCCGATTGATGCCCAGTTTTAGGGTGATTAAAAATGCTTCTTCTTCTTTTTGGACTATGGTTTTAATAAAGTCTTTTTGGGCTGCTATCTGGTCAAAAACGCCTTCAAACTGCATAGCCAAGACCTCGACGAGCTCAAACAAAAAAGGTTTTTCGAGAGCCAAATAGGTGTATCCATATCGGACGGCACGCCTCAAAATGCGTTTGCAGACGTAGCCTTGCTTGTTGTTTGAGGGCAATTGCCCATCGGCGATGATGAACGTGATGGCTCTGATGTGGTCGGCAATAACCCGAAAGGCGATGTCGGTTTTGAGTTCGTTGCCATATTTTTTGCCCGAAAGGGTTTCTATTTTTTGGATAATGGGTGTAAAAACGTCGCTGTCGTAGCTTGATTTTTGGTTTTGCAAGACCATGCAGAGGCGTTCGAATCCCATGCCGGTATCGACGTGTGTGGCGGGCAGCTCGACCAGTGAGCCATTTGCCATGCGTTGAAACTGCATGAAGACCAGGTTCCAGATTTCGACGACCTGCGGGTGGTCGTTGTTTACGAGGGTTTTGCCGTCGGTTTGTTGTCGTTCGGCATCGGTTCTGATGTCGCAGTGTATTTCGGAGCAGGGTCCGCATGGGCCGACGTCGCCCATTTCCCAGAAATTATCTTTTTTATTTCCGTTGATAATTCGGTTTGGGTCTATAAATTGTTGCCAGATAGCTCTTGCTTCTTTGTCGGGTTGTAGGTTTTCTTTTTGGTCGCCTTCAAAGACGGTTACATAGAGTCTATCTTTGGGAATTTGGCACACTTGGGTTAAAAATTCCCATGCCCAAGCGATGGCATCGGGCTTAAAATAATCGCCAAAAGACCAATTTCCGAGCATTTCGAACATGGTGTGGTGGTAGGTGTCTTTGCCCACGTCTTCGAGGTCGTTGTGTTTTCCGGAGACTCGCAGGCAGGGCTGTGTATCGGCTACCCGTGTGTGTTTTGGGGTTTGGTCGCCCAAAAAGATGTCTTTAAATTGAGCCATTCCCGAGTTTGTAAACATGAGTGTGGGGTCATTTTTGAGTACAATAGGGGCTGATTTTGCTATTGTGTGCTTCTTAGATTGAAAAAAATCGAGGAATTGTTGGCGTATTTCTGCTGACTTCATAGGGATTTGGAGGCTGTAAATTTGGGCAAAAGTAGTTCAAAATAAATAAATTGGATTAATTAAAACGTATTTGCTCTAAAATTGGGTTGTGTTGGGGTTTTATTTGAGTTCAACGTCGGCATAGTTGAGCCAAAACAGGGG
>JAYWHZ010000018.1:0-5815 GCA_043777395.1 Bacteroidota bacterium | reverse complement strand
CCGGAAAAGCAATCGTTACGCCAATGTTGTCGTCGTGGAGTTCGGTGCGAAGCGAATCAAAAAAACCAACCATGGCGTGTTTGGCTGCCGAGTAGCCCGTTCGGATAGGCGAGCCCATCTTGCCGACCAAGCTGCTGACGGCAATGATTTTTCCCGATTTTTTACCTATAAAATGCGGCAGCAAAGATTTGGTTATCAACATTGGGGCATAAAAATGGACTTTCATCAGGCGGTCGTAGACCTCAAAAGTGGTGTCGATGGCTTTTGAACGCTGGCTAAACCCACCACAATGCACCACCACATCGATGCTACCGAAAGCGAGCAAGGCTTCTTCGGTTTTAGAATTTAGGGTGTGGAGTTGCTCCAAATCTAAGGGCAGAACTTTGATATTTTGGGGGTTTAGACCTGATTTTTGAGCCACTACATTGAGTTTTTCTTCGTTTCGAGCCGACAAGATGAGCCGAACGCCGTTTGTATTTTGAGCATATTCATAAGCCAATGCTTCACCTATTCCTGAGCTTGCACCCGTTATCCAGACCACCATTTTAATGTTATTTTAAGGATTAATTAATTACTTTTAGATTTTAGATGTATGTTATTTTTAAACCTTTGAACCAAAATAGGGCATAAAAGCAACATTTTTAAATATTATTTGTTATAATGGTATAAAAATACTACTTTGAGACCGAAATTTGAAAAAAACTAAAAATGATTGTCGAACAAATAGCAAATGACGGTTTGCCTACCCTTAGGCTGGACGATAGTGTACAAAAATCTGTAGCCTTGATGCTCGAAAATAAAGTCTTTGAACTGCCTGTTTTGGACGAGGGCAGCCTAATCGGCGTGGCGAGTTGGAGCAAACTCGACCTCGAAGACCAAAACGAACCCATCGGTGCGTTTAGGCATGATTTTAGGCAAATTGCCGTGCAGCAATATAGCAACATCAGCGAAGCACTTTTTTTGATGCGTGATTTTGGGGTAACGATGTTGCCCGTTATCAATTCAAAAAATGAGTTGGTGGCAACGCTTTCCCAAAACGATATACTGCTATATTTTTCTAAAATATTGGGCGGTAGCAGCAAAAATGACGCTGTTTTGGTGCTGGAAATGGGTGTTCACGACTACTCGCTTTCGCAGATTGCCCGCCTGACCGAGAGCAACAACGCCCAGATTATGAGCAGTTTTGTGTCTGCACCCGACCAAAACATGAACATCATGGTAACGCTCCAATTTAATGTGTCTGACTTGACTTATATCGTTGCCACATTGGAGCGTTTTGATTACCACATCGTGTACCAATTTCACCAGTCAAACGTCAGCAGTGTGTATGACGAACGCTACGAAAGTTTGATGAAATATTTGAGTATCGGCTAATTGTTTAGATTTTAAATAAATATGATACAGAATAAAAATAAATATTTGTTATTTTTAATAGTTTGGCACAGTGTTTGTACATAGTTGTTTTGAATGACAGTTAAACAAATTTAAGTATTTTTTTAATACAATTTAAACATTTGTCCATTCAAATTTTAGGTGGGTTTAGGACTTATAGAGAAGCGATTTTTTTATAGGTCCAATTTTTTTATACGTCTCTTTCGATCAAATATTGGGCAAAAACTTTCAATTCTCCTATTTTTTCTGGCTCTATGTAGGTTATTTTTTCAAGGCAAGCATTGGCGTTTTGGAGGTAATTTTGCATTTCATCGACCGATAGTTGCTTGACGTTTAAGGTTTCGTATAAGGCTTTTATGCCTTGTACTTTGACTTGGTTTGGGTGAGAATAATCATAAAAAAAATGGTCTAACTGTTGTTTTTGTTCGCTGGTAGCCATTTCATACGATTTTATTTTCAGGAAAGTGTTTTTATTGGCAATAATATCGCCGCCAATTTGTTTTCCCACTTTGGCTTGGGTTCCAAACACGTCCAAAATATCGTCTTGAAATTGAAATGCGATGCCTATATTTTTTCCAAAATCGTAGAGGTGTTGAGCATCGTCGGCGTTTGCTCCGCCAATCAAAGCCCCAATTTTCATGGAGCAACCCAAAAGCACCGACGTTTTGAGGGCAATCATCGCCACATATTGGGCAACTGAAACGTCTGTTCGGGTCTCAAAATCCATGTCCATCTGTTGCCCTTCGCAAACTTCGGTAGCCGTTTGACAAAAAACATCAAACACATTTCTAAAAATACGGTCATCGACTTTGCTGATGAGTTCCAAACTTTTGACAAACATCGTGTCGCCGCTCAAAATGGCAGTACTCTCGTTATATTTGGTGTGAAGGGTGGCATTGCCTCGTCTCAAAGGCGATTTGTCCATGATGTCGTCGTGAATGAGCGTAAAATTATGAAACAATTCGATGCCCAAAGCCGCCGAGATAGCCTGCTCAACCCTGCTTTTGTCAAACAAATGGCAAGCCATCAAGACCATAGTTGGTCTGATGCGTTTGCTTGGCATGTCGAGCATATAACGCATGGACTGATAAAGATTTTCTGGGTTTTTGGGTAAAACGAGTGCGTTTAGATGTGTGTTGATTTGGGTTTGATAATCGTCAAAATTCATTGATTTGCGTTGGTTTGTTTAAATCATTTGGCAAAAAGCATTCTATTAAAAGACACATAGCACTGCTTTTGGGCATGCAAAAATACCTATAAATGTGGTTTGATGGTTCAAAAATTTTTATTAACAAAAGATTTGGGTCTTTATCTGCTCAAATTGATTTGCAAAAAACCAAGCCTTGGCAACAAAAAAATGGAATTAGAGCTAAAAAAGACAAGCAATGAAAATATATTAAACAAAAATGCGTTTTTTAATCTAATTTTGTCAAAAATATTGCTAATTTTTATAACTTTTTATCTATGAACACACCCAAATTTTGGTTTATTTTATCGGCTCTCGTGCTGTTTATTGGCGATTTGATGGCTCAACCCGACCGCATCACAACCGAAGATGTCAAAGTTACAAAAACATATAGAGCCGCCATTCCCGAAGCCACAAAAGTACAAGGCAACCCAAAACTCCCCGAGATAGACAAAAATACACCACCAAAAAAGCAACTCGCTTACGAAAGCCTAAACAAAAAAATGCCCGACGTAAAATATGAACCCAAACCACTCACGCCCCTAAAAGCCAAAGAAACCCCGCTAACAGAACTGCAAAACATGCACATCAAACTGGGTTTTGGAACGCAACTTACCCCGCTGGCAGACATACACTTCAACACCAAACGCCGCAAAGATTTTGAACTCTCGGGCAATGCCTTTCACCTATCGTCGAGAGTGCCAACGCTCATTTTGAACACCGATACATTTAGAAAAGTAAAGTTTGACGACACCGAAATCAACCTCTTTGCCAAAAAATATGGCAAGCAAATAGATATTTTTGGCGGTCTGGGCTACGAACGGCGAGGCAGACGTTTTTATGGCTACAACCCCAAAGACAGCCTCCTGAACCTCCTAAGTCGCATCGATTCGGGCGTAATTCTCAACCGAGTGCAGGCTCACGTGGGCATCAGGTCGGCTATCTACGATTTGGATAGGCTCAACTACACCGCCGAACTCAACTTTTATACCATTGGCAACGGCAGCAGCCAAAGCGAACAAAACTACCGACTCGCCGTGTCGCCTTTTATTCAAATAGACCAACACCGCATAGAAGCATGGGCAGCCTACGACTTGACGCACTACAAACGCACCCAACGCTTCATCGAAGATGAAATCATAAACCGACAAATCGTATTTTTTAATCCAAAATATAGCTTCCTTGGCAGTCGATTTCAAGCCCAGATAGGACTAAACACAGCCTATCAATCCCTCGAAGACTCCAATCACTACTACGTCGTGCCAAACATAGAACTTGCCTTCGGCATACTGCCAAAACGCCTCATCGCCTATGCAGGCTACACCGGCGGACTGCAACGAAACACATACGACAACCTGCTCAGACGAAACCCTTTCTTGTCAACAGACATCGAATTTAGAAATCCTTTTGTGAAATACGATTATTTTGTGGGTTTGAAAGGCACCATAGCCCAAAATTTTTCGTACGACATCAGGGGCAGCTACAGCCAAGTGAACGATGCCTTGCATTTTTTGAACGACACCAACGACTTCCGAAAACTCATTCCCGTGTACGACAGCATCAACCACATCACAACCCTCAAAGCACAAATCCAATACCTCGTAGCCAAACAAACAAACCTCATAGCAAAGGTCAATTACCGCATCTTTGACCTCTACCAACTTGCCGAAGTCTGGATGCAACCCACCTTCGATGCCAGCCTTGGCGCCCAACACAACACCAAAAAATGGACGTTCAAAACAGAGATTTTTTATATCAATGGGGTCAATTACAGAACCAAACAAGCCAAAGTCGAAACCCTCAAAGGCATCACAGACATCAATATCGGGGTAGAATTTCGGGTCAATAAAAACATTGCCCTTTGGGCAAATGGCAACAACCTACTGGCTCAAAACTACACCCGATGGTTCAACTATCCAGCCTATGGCTTGAATGTGATTGGCGGCATAATCGTTTCTTTCTAAATTTTAGGGCAATAAAAAAAAGGGTTTTGAGACAATATTTTGCCCAAAACCCTCCGCAATGACTTTCAAATCAAACTACTTTTGTGTTTTATTAGTGTGTAGCTGGTATTATTTTTGAATGGATATTTGTTTTTTGATGACCTCTTCGCCAAAATTGACCGTCAAGAAATATTGCCCATTTGGCAAATCATCGACGGGTATTTGAACCATGTTTTCTATGCCCACCAAAAACTCGTTTTTCAGGTCATAGACTCTTATGATTTCGCCCAAGACATTGGTGAGCGTCAGGACAGCCGAAACGGTTTCGCTGACCGTGATTTTGAGATTGACTTCGCTTGTGGCAGGAATAGGATAAATGAGAACTTGATTGGCAAATTTTTTGTCCAAATTGACGGTTCGTGTTGGCGAGTAGCTAAAATTGCCATCAAAATCGACTTGCTTCAAGCGGTAGTAGATTAGCCCTTTGTCCAATGCAGCCACGTTGTCGGTCCACTTGTAGGTCGAGCGTTTGGCGGTGTTGCCTTTGCCTTTTATTTGGGTGATGTTTTTAAATTCGGATTCATTTTGGGTGCGGCGTTGGAGCAAGAAGTAATCGTTGTTTTGCTCCCAAGCCGTAGCCCACTGCAAAAGCACATCGCTTTGATAGAGTTTGGCATCGAAGTAGAGCAGTTCGACGGGCGTTGGGGTCGCAAACTTTGTTTTTACGGTAAAGTCTTGCACAAAAGAGTTGTTGTATAAATATTCTTCTTGCAATAGATTTCTGGGCAGCACACTGACCGTCAGCAGATTGCCACCGCCGTAGCCCACCACAGGCTCAATAAAATTGATCACACGCTCTTCTTGAGGCACAAATCCCTTGATAGCCATTTGTTTTATCAATAGTTTTACCCCAGCGTTGTTGGTAAAATAATACCTGAGAACGAGGCTATCGGTCGTAAAATTGGAGATATTTTTGTGTTTGAAGGTCAGTTTTATGCTGTCGTTTTGCTTCAACGAATCGGGGGTGTTATTGACCAGATAGCTGTTGTCGAGCAGTACGGTTGTTTCAGGAATGCCATCGTAGAGTACCGTCCAACGTGTGAGATTGACTGCCGAGCGGTTTTGTTGGTCTATGATTTTGGTTCTGATTTTGAGATAAGGATAGTTGCTTGCGTTGATGGTACTTAGGTTGAAGGTGCTCGTAACGTTGTCTGCAAGTATAGTTTCGTTGCCGTTGATGTCAATGCCGATGATGGTAAAAAACACCGAGTCGCTTGGTTGCTCCTGATAGGCA
>JAYWHZ010000017.1:0-5832 GCA_043777395.1 Bacteroidota bacterium | reverse complement strand
GCCGCCCAAAGAGCTGCCCACAAAATGGCAACGGCTGATGCCGAGCATCTCCAAAAAAAGTTTTATCGTCGAAAGATACTCTACCATTGCGTAGCGATTGTGTTCGAAACCGCCCGATAGCCCAAAGCCCGGCAGGTCTAAACAGATGACTCGGTAGCGTTTTGAGAGCAAAGCGGCGGCTTCGTCCCACGTGTGTAAAGACGAAAAAATGCCGTGTAGCAGCAAAATCGCCTCGCCTTTGCCCTGCTCACGGTAGTGGATGAGGGTGCCGTTGGCAACTAAAAAACGGGAGCGTTGGTTGGTATATCGGGCTAAAAGTGTCAATATCTTAAAAAAAAAGATGATAGATAAAGGGTAAAACAAAAAATCTATGGGCAAAAAAAGTCCACTGACGTTGCCCAAACAAGACGAAAAGTAGGCAAAGATAGTAAAAAAATATTAAACTTTTAAGTATCTTTGCATTAAAATTAACATTAACCCAAAACGCTTATCTACACACAATCAATAACAATAAATGACCACAGACCAAACCTTCAATTTAGGTTATTTCAAACGCCTACACAGCTTCAATGGCGAACTCGTGGCGGTCTTAGATAGCGACGACCCCACTGCATACCTCAAAACCAAAGCCATCTTTTTGCTCATAAACGAACGCTTGATGCCTTTCTTTGTTCAAAAAATGACCCTCAAAAACAAAAAAGAAGCCATCTTGAAACTCGAAGACATAGACACACAGCCAGATGCCGAAAAACTCATCGGCTGCTCAATTTACCTGCCACTGACCGAACTCCCAGCCCTCAAAGCCAACCAATTTTATTACTTCGAGATACTCGGCTACCAAGTCATTGACAAACAACTCGGCGACTTAGGAACCATCTCAAACTACTACGAGACCACACACCAAACCTTACTCGAATTCATACACCAAGACAAAGAAATCTTATTTCCAATCAACGATACCTTTCTAATCAAAACCGACAAAGCAAACAAAATCCTGCACGTCGATTTGCCCAATGGCTTGCTCGATATTTACCTCCACAACGGCAGCAGCAACCCAAACGAACCAGACGAAGACTAAACCCAATCCTAATCGGTATTTGGCATCGGCTATCCAGCCCAATAAATTTTATTCCAAAAAACTCCTCTGTCATCTTTTTTATTGATTGACAGATGGTGTCCAAAAACAATACTTAAATTTGCCAAAGGCACAAAAATATTCCCCAACACTGCTCCAAACACAAATGGCTAAACTAAAAACGACTTTCTACTGCCAAAACTGCGGTGCAAACGCCCCAAAATGGACAGGCAAATGCCCCACCTGCAACGAATGGAACACCTACGTCGAAGAAGTAATAGAAACACAAACCCCAACCACCGAAAAACAAACCGCAGGCAAAACAACCAAAAAAATAAGCCCAAAACCCCAACTCCTCGCCGACATCGAACCCATGAGCCACCGACGTATCATCACCAACGACGGCGAACTCAACCGTGTTTTGGGCGGCGGCATCGTGCTGGGAAGCATGGTTCTCATCGGTGGCGAGCCGGGCATCGGCAAATCGACCCTCATGCTCCAACTCGCTTTGGGGCTGCCAAACCTCAAAGTACTCTACATCTCGGGCGAAGAAAGCAACGCCCAAATAAAAATGCGTGCCGAACGCCTCGGCATGGCTGATGTGCCGTGCTACATCTACACCGAAACCGAAACCAACGCCATCTTTAAGCAGATAGCAGCTTTAGAACCCGATTTGGTCGTGGTCGATTCTATCCAAACGCTCTACTCGCCGCTCATCGAATCGACGCAAGGCAGCGTATCCCAAATCAGGCAATGTGCCTCCGAATTTATGCGTTTTGCCAAAGAAAACAACGTCCCCGTTTTTCTCATCGGACACATTACCAAAGACGGCTCGCTGGCTGGTCCCAAAATATTGGAACACTTGGTTGATACCGTCTTGCAGTTTGAAGGCGACCGAAACTACACTTACCGAATCCTAAGAACCACCAAAAATCGGTTTGGCTCTACCTCCGAATTGGGCATCTACGAAATGCAAGGCTTGGGTTTGAGGCAAGTCTCTAACCCGTCGGAAATTTTAATTTCGCAGCGTACCGAAGAGACTTCGGGCATTGCCATCGGCACAACCATAGAAGGCAACCGACCGCTGCTGGTCGAAGTACAAAGCCTTGTTTCTACTGCAGCCTACGGCACGCCCCAACGGAGCAGCACGGGTTTTGATGCCAAACGCCTTCAAATGCTCTTGGCAGTACTCGAAAAACGAGGTGGCTTTCGGTTGGGGACGCAAGATGTTTTTTTGAATATAGCGGGTGGTTTGCGTATCGAAGACCCAGCAATAGACCTCGCCGTGTCGGTGTCTATCATCTCTTCGATGCAAGATGTGGCTATTCCCTCAAAGACCTGTTTTGCTGCTGAGGTAGGGCTGGGCGGCGAGATAAGAGCTGTGAGCCGAATAGAAAATCGGATATTGGAAGCCGAAAAATTGGGTTTTGATACTATTTTTATCTCCAAATTTAATAAACTTGAACAAAAACGTTACAACATCGCCATCAAAACATTTGAAAAACTGGAGCAAGTGCTTTGGGATTTGTTTGGCTGAGTGTCTTTGTGTGTTGCCTGCGATAGATGGTAGTTAGGCGGCTCAAATCGATTAAAAAAATTGGGTTGTTGGATTTATAAAAGCATAGATAAAATATTTTTATTAATTTTGTGGCAAACACTACACACAACCCTCAAAAAACGTATGAAAAAAATAATTCAAACACTCACAATCGCCCTTTTATCAATCCTTATGACAGAAAACACACAAGCACAAACACCCGCAAAAATGCCCCTCAACGACCTGCCCGATGGCATCTATGCCCAAATTAATACCCCAAAAGGCATCGTGTTGTGCTACCTCGAAATGGAAAAAGCACCCCTGACCGTCGCCAACTTCGTAGCACTGTCGGAAGGCAAAATGCCCAACAACGCCCGACCAATAGGCAAACCCTACTACGACGGCAACAAGTTTCACCGTGTCGTACCCAATTTTGTGATACAAGGCGGCGACCCAGCCAACTACGGCAACCCTAACTTGGGCTATATGTTTAGAAACGAAATTCACCCCGACCTAAAACACGACAAGCCCGGCGTATTAGCCATGGCAAACGCAGGTCCACACACCAACTCGTGCCAATTTTATATCACACACAACAGCATTCCACACTTAGATGGCGGCTACTCGGTGTTTGGACGGGTCATAAAAGGGCAAGGGGTCGTGAACCAAATCGTGCAAGGCGATGCCATGAACAGCATCTATATTCTAAGAAAAGGAAAAGTTGCCAAAAAATTTGATGCCCTAAAAACATTCAACGAACTCAAAAACAAACAATAAACACATTGCCCAAAACCATGATACGCACCACCGAACAAACCTCAAACCACGATGGATTAGAAACCATGACCACCCGCCAACTCCTCGAAGGCATCAACCAAGAAGACCAAACGGTAGCAACGTCGGTCAAAAAAGTGTTTGACCAGATAGAGCGGGTCGTCCAAGCGGTCTATGAGCAAATGAAAAACCACAACGGTCGGTTGTTCTACATCGGGGCAGGCACCAGCGGGCGTTTGGGCATCGTCGATGCGTCGGAGTGTCCGCCTACTTTTGGCGTGCCGCAGGGTTTGGTTGTGGGCATTATTGCCGGCGGCGACGGAGCAATCCGCAAAGCCGTCGAGTTTGCCGAAGACAGCAAGCAGCAGGCTTTCATTGACCTCCAAAACCATCTTTTGACCCCCAACGACTGCGTCGTGGGCATAGCGGCTTCGGGAACGACACCCTATGTGGTCGGCGGACTCGAAAAAGCCCGTGAGATGGGTTGCATCACCGCTTGCATTGTGTGTAATGAGGGTTCGCCCGTAGCCAAAGCAGCACAATATCCGATAGAAATCGTGGTCGGACCCGAATTTATAACGGGCAGCACACGCATGAAAGCCGGCACAGCCCAAAAACTGGTCTTAAATATGATTTCGACGGCTATCATGGTCAAAATGGGCAAAGTGAAAGGCAACAAAATGATAGACATGATGCCAAGCAACAACAAACTGATAGACAGAGGCGTAAAAATGATTATGGACGAACTCGACATAGAAGAAGGCTACGCCAAAGAACTTTTGGACGAATATGGAAGCGTCAGGAAAGCAATGGAACATTACAAGCAACAAAGCGATTAAATTAATCCAAACTTTTAGCAAAAGAATTCACTTAATGTCGAAGTTGTTTAAAACTTTATTTGCTATGGACAAAGACGCCTAATTTTTGTGATTCCGCAATGACCTTACATGAAAATGAGATTTGTCGAGGTTTATTAATCAAAACTAAAAAGTTTAAACAGGCTGGTCAAGAGGAATGGTCGGCAACAATGACCCATTTTTTGTCTATCTTCTTAACCAAAAGCGTAAAATAACCTTTCAAATCGCCCAATTCGCTTGCTCGTGTGAGTTGCCACCGACCCACAACAAAAGCATTGCTGCGGTCTAAAACATCGACAGACAAAACATCAAACGCCAAAATGCCCATTTCTTCAACGGTCTTGTAAGATTTTTTGTAGTTTAATAAAGTCTTGTCCCAGCCATAGGTCAAGCCATTTTTACCAATAAATTTCAACGAATCTGACTGCCAATAACCCGTCATAAAACCTTCAATATCGCCGTTGTTCCATGCCTTAACTTGCATCGAGAGGAGTTGATTGATTTGCGATTTGGCATTGTTTTGAGCATTACTATCCAGATTCAAAAACAACAATAAACCAACAAGGCAACAGATTATTTTTTTATTCATAACGATTTATTTTTTAAATTACAACCCAAAACTCAAACCAAACTTGACATAGTAGGGACTTATAAACACATCGGGACGCTCTGCCAGATACTCGGCATCGGTGTAGGTGAGCCGATAGAGCAGGTCTATCCTAAAAATGGTAAAAATATTTTCTATCCCAACACCTGCTTCCACATAGGGTTTTCGGTTGAGGGTACTGAACGTGTTGCCCTCATTAAAGGCTAAGTTTTTGGCACTCAAACCGCCATAAATGGCATTGGCAACGAGTAGTTCTCGCCATTTTAGTTTTTTGATTAGCGGCACACGGTTCAGGAGCAAACCATTAAAATGGTGTTCGATTTTGGCTGCAATGTATTGGTCGGATACGAATTCAAAAAAATTCATGGTGTTAAATACATTTGGAGACTGAGATAGGAATGGCGTTTCGTTGCCTCGGTGTACGTCGAGTAGGTTGTATGGAATGGTAGAGAATGTTTTGACTGCCGTTAGGTTGTAGTTCAAACGCCCATATAAACCAAACCGTTTGACCTGCGAGATGCCCAAAGTTACTTTGTGGTATCCAAATTCGCCACCCAAAAGCCCTTTTATGCCCACCAGATAGTTGATGTTAAGCACCGGCAGTTTGGGGTCGGCGATGCTCAAACGCTCGATGCCATTTTGGACATAGCTGGCGTCGAGGGCAATGCGGGCATTCAAATTGATTTCGGTGGTGTTGAATACGGTCTTGTTGCCGTCGCCAAAATCCAAGTTGAAGAGCGGTTTGTTGTTGATGTTTTGGAAGGCGATGCGTGTGGTGATGCCGTTGTATATTTCGGCTTCGTACCAAGCTCTGTATTCTTGTTTGCGAACGAGTTTGAGATTGTTGCCCGATTGTGCAGCGATATCAAAGACCGAAAGGTTGCCTGTGCTTGCCCCAAAGTTGTAGTTTACGCCCAGCTGGTCTATGTCGCTTCGCCACTGAACGCCTGCTTTTTTCCAAGGGAAACGGCTTATAATTTTG
>JAYWHZ010000016.1:0-5870 GCA_043777395.1 Bacteroidota bacterium | reverse complement strand
CTTTGGTCAGCTGCTCCACATCGGTAGTGTTGGAAGCCATTGCCATTAAACCTATTACATTAATATTTGTTAAATCTGTAAATATTTGTTTATCAATTAAATGTAAAATTTCTTCTGCCTCAAAACCAAATTTCGTTTCCTCTTGGGCAATGTAGATTTGAAGCAAACAATCGACCACACGACCACAACGCTTGGCTTGCTTGTCAATCTCGACCAACAGTTTGAGGCTATCAACCGAATGAATCAAAGACACAAACGGCACAATATATTTGACCTTGTTCGATTGCAGATGCCCAATAAAATGCCACGCTATGTCGTGGGGCAAACGGTCGTGTTTTTCTACCAATTCTTGGACGTAGTTTTCGCCAAAGATACGCTGCTGGGCATGGTAGGCTTCCAAAATTTGGGCATCGGGTTTGGTTTTCGACACGGCAACAAGCGTTACCACGTTTCCATCGAAGGTTTGACGAAGAGCATTGAGATTTTTTTGTATCATTTATTTTTTTTTTACTTTTTAATTGGCTTGCCGATGAACAGTGTTTTTTAGACTAAAAAAACGTTTTAACACTAAATAAGTTCCTTTTAAACCAAAAAATAGTAATTTTACATCTCAAACCATTTTATTAAAAAAACCAACAAACGCATCGATGCGACCAGAAAGCAAAATATTTTTAGAAAGTTATTTGAACAATGCCTCCCCAACAGGTTTTGAAACATCAGGGCAACAACTTTGGCTCGACTATCTCAAACCATATTCTGATACCTATCTGACCGACGTTTATGGCACGGCGGTAGCCATCATCAATCCCGAAGCACCCTACAAGGTCGTTATCGAAGCACACGCCGACGAAATCGCTTGGTACGTCAATTATATCGACGACAAAGGCTATATCTATCTCAGACGCAACGGCGGCTCCGACCATCAAATTGCCCCTTCCAAAAGGGTCAATATCTATGGCAAAAAAGGCATCGTAAAAGGTATCTTCGGCTGGCCCGCTATCCACGTCAGAGACCACGCCAAAGAAGAAACGCCAACACTCAAAAATATTTTTCTGGATTTGGGCTGCGACTCCAAACAAGAAGTAGAAGACTTGGGCGTGTGCGTGGGTTCGGTTGCTGTGTTTGATGATGAGGTGATGTATCTCAACGATAAATTCATAGTCGGTAGGGCATTAGACAACCGCATGGGTGGTTTTATGATTGCCGAAGTGGCTCGATTGCTCAAAGAAAACAACATCAAACTGCCTTATTGCCTCTATGTGGTCAATTCGGTTCAGGAGGAAATCGGTTTGCGGGGTGCCGAAATGATTTCTCGCCAACTCAACGCCCACGTTGCCATCGTAACCGACGTTTGCCACGACACCCAATCGCCCATGTATAACAAAAAAGAGCAAGGCGACATTGCCTGTGGCAAAGGTGCGGTGCTGAGCATTTCGCCTGCGGTCCAAAACAACCTATTAAACATGATAACGGACGTAGCCGACAAGCAAAAAATTGCCTACCAACGCTTGGTATCAAGCCGCACAACTGGCACCGATACCGACTCGTTTGCCTATTCGGGCAAGGGAACCGCATCGGCGTTGGTGTCGCTGCCGCTCAAATACATGCACACAACCGTCGAAACCGTTCACCAAGACGACGTAGAAACGTGTATCAAACTGATGTATGAGTTTTTATTGCAGCTCGAAGCCGACCACGATTTTAGATACATCAAATAAAAAAAATAGTCTTGTCTTGATGACTTTTTGGGTTTAATTGAATTGAAACAAACTATTTTTTTAAATAAAAAGAACAAATCAATGAAGTCATTTTTGCGTTTTGTGTTGCCGTTGCTGCTCGGTTTTGGGTTGGTCTATGTGGTGTTTAGGGGGCAAGATTTTTCAAAAATCGGGGCTACTATACGGTCTGCCAACATCTTTTGGCTGCTTTTATGTGCTTTTTTGGCACTGTTGAGCAACGTGAGCCGAGCCATCAGATGGAAAACATTGTTAGAACCCTTAAACCATTTTCCATCGACGGTTCACACCACTTTTGCGGTTATGTTTGGCTACCTAGCAAACTTGGCTTTTCCCCGTTTGGGCGAAGTGTCTCGCTGCGGTGCCTTAAAAAAAACCGACAACATACCGCTCGATGTCTCTTTGGGAACCGTCATTGCCGAACGAATCATCGACCTCTTGTTTTTGATGTTCATCACGCTGGCTACCGTTTTTCTCAACACCGATACGCTTTTCGTACCCATTTTAAAATGGCTCAACACCAAATATTCTATCAATCTAAGCCTGAAAGAATCTATTTTTGGACTGATAGCTGCCATTGGAATAGGTCTTCTGGTTTTGTTTTGGATTTATAAAGGGGTTCTAAAAAAAGAAAACAAAGACACCAACGCAGCACCAACAACGGGCAAACTAGCAAGTTTTATGCAAGGTCTGGGAAACGGTTTGAAGACGATTTTTAGACTACAATCGCCCAAAACGTTCTGGTTTCATTCATTTTTTATCTGGCTGATGTATTATTTGATGATTATTTGCATCATTAAATCCATTCCTCAAACGTCTATGTTGGGTTTCAACGAAGCCTTGTTGGTGTTGGTCATTGGCAGTTTTGGATTTGTGGCACCCGTCCAAGGGGGCATTGGGGCTTACCATGCAGCCGTGTCGTGGTCGCTGGTGCTGATAGCCCAATCGTTGCCCAATTTTGATATAAGTTCAGAAAATGCCTTGGCTTTTGCGACTTTGTCTCACAGCTCACAGATGGTTTTTGTGTTGATTTTTGGACTCGTCGCTGTGTTTGGTATTTTTGTTAATAAATCTATAAAAAGTTAAACTATTGAGACGAATAGTTATTTTTTATTGATGTAATTATTTATTAATCAATGATTTAATTTTAATATTATTGCAAACTATAATGCGTTCATTTTGCTTTTTTATCTTCTTTAATATATTTTTTTCAGGTTTTGGTTTGGCACAAGATAGCACCCAAACCGTCGATTGGATTATCCTTTCGGCAAACATCTACACCTCCAATCCATCGCAGCCCAAAGCCGAGGCGATGGCTATCGACAAAGGAAAAATCGTAGGTCTTGGGTCTAATAAAATAATTTTGAGCCACTACAAAGCCACAAAAACCGACAGCCTGCAAGGCAAAACCATCACGGCAGGCATGATAGATGCACATTGTCATTTTTATGGCTACGGCACTACACTGGGTACCGTCAATCTTGTGGGCACACAATCCTTTGAAGAGGTGATAAGCAAAGTAATCGATTTTCAAAAAACAAACAAAAGACGCTGGCTCACCGGGAGAGGTTGGGACCAAAACGATTGGAAGGACCAACAATTTCCAAACAAAGACACCCTCGATGTGCTGTTTCCAAACACGCCCGTTTTGCTGCGACGGATAGACGGACACGCCGCATTGGCAAACCAAAAAGCACTCGATTTGGCAAAAATATCAACAAAAACAAGCATAGAAGGTGGATTTATTGAACAAAAAAATGGCAAACTAACCGGTATTTTGCTTGATAATGCGGTGGATTTGGTCATCAAAAAAATTCCAAAACTCAACCCAAAAGAGCAAACCGATGCCCTGCTCAACGCCCAACAAAAATGCTTTGAAGCGGGTTTGACTTGCGTAGCCGATGCAGGTCTCGACCTCCAAACCGTTCAACTCATCGATAAGCTTCAAACCAAAAACAAACTTCAAATCAAGGTTTATGCGATGCTCAATCCCAATGAAGAAAACTTTGAATTTGCCCAGAAAAAGGGTGTTTATCAGACCAATAGGCTCGTTGTTCGTTCGTTTAAGGTTTATGGCGATGGGGCTTTGGGGTCGAGAGGGGCTTTTTTGAAGCAGCCTTATAGCGACCAAGCCGACACGAAGGGCTTTTTGTTGGCAGACTCAAACTATTTTAGGTCTATGGCTCAACGCTGCAAAAACCTTGGATACCAGATGAATACGCATTGCATTGGCGATGCCTCAAACAGCTTGTTGCTAACTATCTATAGCCAAATGCTCGACCCAAAAAACGACCTCCGCTGGCGAATAGAACATGCACAAACAATTGATAGCGTAGATTTTATAAAATTTAAAAATTATAATATAATACCTTCTGTTCAGCCCACTCATGCCACTTCGGATATGTATTGGGCAAGCAAACGCTTGGGAATGGCTCGCCTAAAAACCGCCTATGCCTACCAAACGCTTTGGCAGCAAAACGGCTATCTGGCACTCGGCAGCGATTTTCCGATAGAGGATATTAACCCACTTTTTGGCTTTCATGCCGCCACAGCAAGGCAAGATGCCAACGCCTTTCCCGATGGTGGTTTTCAACCCGAAAACAAACTTACTCGTGAACAAGCTTTGCTCGGCATGACATATTTTGCAGCCAAATCGCAGTTTATGGAAAATAAAATTGGACAAATAAAAATTGGCTTCGACGCCGATTTTGTGGTCTTAGATGAAAACTTGATGACCATTGACCCAAAAAATATTCGGCAAATCAAAGTACTCAAAACAGTAATCAATGGGCAAGAAGTATTTTCCAAAGAATCATTAAAACATTAAATAAAAAAAGGAATCCTGCCAGAAATCACTTCGGCAGGATTAACCAAAAATTAACCAATATAAAACCTTTTAACCACTATAGTTTAATGACTTTTTTGAAGCCAAAACCTTGTGTCGTTGTTGTTTTCAGCGTATAAATACCGGCGTTTAACTTAGATATGTCAATATTATGGTAAATCATTTGTGTAGATGAAGCAAGTACTTCGCTGTAAATTTTAGCCCCTCGAAGGTCAAATAATTCGAGACTAATTTTTCCCATTGTTGGATTTTCTATTTCTACTGTGATGCTGGCTTGCGAAGGATTTGGATAGATGACAGTTTCTACACTTGCCTTGTTTTCATTTTTGATGCCCGTAGCGAATGTGATTGCTCCCGCAATATCTCTCAAGCCAAGCCCACTTCCAATTCTTCCCACCCGAGCAATGCCACCCGATAGATTGAGAATATACAAACTGTCGTAGTTGTTTCCACCAAATATGTTTGCAGCCAGATAAGCCGTATTGGTGATGTTTCCCACCATACCGTTGGTTACGATGTCTGCGTCGTTGGAGTAGTCGAGCGTATCCAAATTGAGGTTTAAGGGTGCTACGGTATTCAAAAATCCACCATTTGGAGAGTTTTGGAGCGTCAATATTTTATTTTTCTCATCAATATCGAAGAGCTGAGTTGTCGTTGCACCCAGATAGCTGTTGGTGTAAGCCACTGCCCCAACGGAAGGTATGCGGCTGGCATTTGGGTCTGTGGATTTGTAGGTCAATGAAGTGTCTCTGATGACGACAGTTGGTGTTGTGGTGAGATTGAGCCGAAAGTTGCGTCTGTTTGCTGCACTGACAATCCGCAGGCGATTGGCAACAGGATTGAAGTCGAAGGCAATATTTGGCGTTCCGCCAAGATTCATTCTGACGCTGTCGGCAAAGACAGTTGCCAAGCCCGTTGTTTCATTGAGGGTATAAATAGTTGTGAGTGTATCTGCTGGCGTAGCCAAATTGAACCCCAAAGCATAGATTTTATTGTCTTGCGGTCTAACGTCCATCGCCACCAGAGTGTGTCCCGCTTTGAGTCCAGTGATGCCAAAATCGGTGCGAACGATGCTTGGATTAGCCGCATCAAAACTCACAAAACGGGCGTTGGTTGTCAATCCATAGACCAAATTTCCCACCAATGCTGGTATATTTCTGTTGATGGCAATGGCAATATCTTTGACTTCAGTTGGCATAGCCCCTATGTTTCCGACCATCGTGGTAGCACCCGTAGAGGCATTAATGACGTAGAGCATATCGGCTGCGGAGGTGGTGTTGGCAACCAAA
>JAYWHZ010000015.1:0-5875 GCA_043777395.1 Bacteroidota bacterium | reverse complement strand
TTTGCCACTTTTTCGGCTGCAACAATCGTTCCAATCCGAATATCAATTTTCACAAAATCATCAAAAATAATGTCGATTTTTTGTGGCTCAACGGCTTTACTATCTGCTTGTTGTTCGGCTTTTATCCTTGCCAAACGTTGTGTCTGAACCTCAATTTGCGCATCTTCTATCTTGGAAAACAACAATTGACTTTCATTAATCACATGGTTTTTGGGCAATAAATCTATTCGACCTGCCTCGTCCCAATTCATCTTGTGTGCGTTGAGCATAAACAACAATTTTTGAGTGGTAAAAGGCATAAATGGCTCTGCCAAAATAGAAAGGTTGGCAGTGATTTCAACCCCAATTTTGAGTATGTTTTTGACCACGTCGGGCGCTACTTTAATGAGTTTCCAAGGTTCGGTATCTGCCAAATATTTATTGCCCAGCCGAGCCAAATTCATCAATTCAGTCAATGCCTCTCTGAAACGATATTGCTCTATCGAATCGCCAATTTTTTTGGGAAACAAAGCGATTTCGTCAATGATTTTGCGGTCGTAGTCGGTCAAAATATCAACATCCAAATCGGGTACCATGCCGCCGTAGTATTTGTGAATCAGTGTAACAACCCGATTGATAAAATTGCCAAACGTAGCCACGAGTTCGTTGTTGTTTCTTGCCTGAAAATCTTTCCACGTAAAGTCGTTGTCTTTGGTTTCGGGCATGGTCGCACACAAGGCATAGCGAAGCGAATCTTGTTGGTTGGGAAAATCTTTGACGTACTCGTCGAGCCACACAGCCCAATTTCGAGAGGTAGAAATTTTTTCACCTTCGAGGTTCAAAAATTCGTTGGCAGGCACGTTTTCGGGCAATATAAACCCTTCGTGAAGCATGAGCATAGCCGGAAAAATGATGCAATGAAACACAATATTATCTTTGCCAATAAACTGAATGAGCCGAGTGTCTTCGTTTTGCCAATAATCTTCCCAACGCAAACCCTTTTGTATCGCAAGTGCTTTGGTGGCAGAGATGTAGCCAATCGGTGCATCAAACCAAACATAAAGCACTTTGCCTTCGGTGTCGGGAAGGGGTATTTTTACGCCCCAATCCAAATCACGGGTTACGGCACGGGGTTGGAGACCTGCGTCGAGCCAGCTTTTACATTGCCCATAGACGTTTGTTTTCCAGTCTTTGTGGTCTTCCAGTATCCATTTTGAGAGCCTCGTTTGCATGCTATCTAAGGGCAAAAACCAATGCTTGGTGGCTTTTAGTATCGGTTCGCTGCTGCTCAAAGTTGATCTTGGGCTAATCAAATCAGTGGCGTTGAGCGTCGAGCCGCAGCGTTCGCATTGGTCGCCGTAGGCTTTTTCGTTGCCACATTTTGGGCAAGTTCCCGTAATGTATCTGTCGGCAAGAAATTGATTGGCAACGGTATCAAAAAATTGTTGGGTCGTTTTTTCGACCAAAACGCCTTTATCATACAATGTTTTAAAAAAATCGGCTGCCGTTTTGTGGTGAATGGGGTCTGATGTTCGGTGATAAATATCAAAAGAGATGCCCAAATCCTCAAACGATTGCTTGATGATGTGGTGGTATTTATCGACGACCTGTTGGGGCGAAATGCCTTCTTTTCGGGCTTTTAGGGTGATGGGAACGCCGTGTTCGTCAGAGCCACACACAAAAGCCACTGTTTTGCCACGGCTGCGTAAGTAGCGACTAAAAATATCGGCAGGCAGATAGACACCCGCCAGATGCCCAATGTGTACACCGCCGTTGGTATAGGGCAATGCTGCCGTTATGGTATAATTCATTTGTTGAAATTCCTTTTTTAATTAATGATTTTCGCCCAGCCAACGCTCTGCGTCCAATGCTGCCATGCAGCCCGTGCCTGCTGCCGTGATGGCTTGTCGATAGATTTTGTCTTGGGCATCGCCGCAGGCAAACACGCCTTCGATGTTGGTTTTTGTTGAGCCGGGTGTGGTTTTGATGTAGCCTTGTGGGTCGAGTTCGAGGTAGTCTTTAAAAATATCGGTGTTGGGGTGATGTCCAATAGCTACAAAAAAACCCGAGACCGAAAGTATGTGTTCGGTGTTGGTTTTGTTGTTTAATAGTCGTACACCTGTAACGGTTTCATTGCCCAAGATTTCTAAGGTTTCGGTGTTCCACAATACTTCTATGTTTTCGGTTTTCATTACCCTATCTTGCATGGCTTTTGAGGCTCGCAGTTCACTTTTTCGCACTATCATGGTTACTTTTTTGCAAATTTTGGAGAGGTATGTGGCTTCTTCGGCTGCTGTGTCGCCGCCGCCTACGATGGCAACTTCTTGGTTGCGGTAAAAAAAGCCATCGCAAACGGCACACGCAGATACGCCATAGCCGTTGAGCCGCTGCTCAGAAGGCAACCCGAGCCATTTGGCGCTGGCACCCGTAGCAATGATGATAGACTGGGCTTGGAGGTGCGTTTCGCCATCAACGGTGGCTTTGAACGGGCGTTGGCTAAAATCGACTTGGGTTACGATGCCATAGCGAATATCGCTTCCCATGCGTTCGGCTTGTTGGCGAAACTGTACCATCATTTCTGGACCTTGCACGCCGTTGGGGTAGCCCGGATAGTTTTCGACTTCGGTGGTGATGGTCAGCTGCCCGCCTGGCTGCAAGCCTTCATAGACCACCGGGTTCAGACCTGCTCTGGCAGCATAGATGGCTGCCGAGTAACCCGCTGGACCCGAACCTATAATCAATACTTCAATGTTTGTGTTGGTGTTTGACATGCTTATTTTATTGTTATGCTTTGATGCGTTGTGAGGCGTGTTAAAACAAATAGTGTTTGGTGATTTGTTGGGGCAAAGATACGGTGTTATTGTCAGAGGCACTTTATTTCTTATTATTTTCAGGGCTTTGGACTTCAAAATGTTTGACAGTTGGTTTGTTTTCATTAAAAAGCCAAAAACTAAAAAAGCCTTAGACTTTTGAGGGTCTAAGACTTCATAATAATTTTAAAATATAAAAAAGTTTAATTTTAGTTGGTCTTCAATGCTCTCACGAATACGTTGGCGGCATCGAAATACACATCGTAGTTCATGTTGTTGTGGCGAATGCTGGCTACATTTTGGAGCAGGGTAGTGCCTTGCTTGTAACTCGTAATACCATTTGACCGATTGCCGGCATAGTTGGTGCTGAGATAGGTAGTGATAGCAGCAGGGATTTGGTTCAAACGCATGGCTACAACGCCTGTGGCACTGCCCACACGGCGAGACGAGCCAAACACGCCCAAGGCATTAAACGAAACAGATATTCTGACACCGTTAGAAAGTACGGTTACATTGTAGCCTCTGATGGAGCAAGCGCCGTTTTGGTTGTCTCTGCTTATTGTTCCAGACACAAACGTGTTGCCCGAGATGTTGGCTGTGAGCCAAGTGGCAATGGCGGGAGGGATATTTGCGGCTGTTAATATTGTATCACGGCAAGGTGCTGGTGCTGGTCCGCCATATTGCGAAGCGTTTACAAAACCACCTGCGGCGTTGAATTCAATTTCCCAGAAGATATTGGTAGCCGATTTTATTTTAATTTCGTAGCCTTCTATTGTGCAGACGTTGGCTTGATTTTCTCGTTCGATTTCACCCGATAGGAATGTATAGGCAGGGTAGTTGGTGTTGAGCCAAGTGGCAATGGCGGCAGGGATATTTGCGGCAGCCAATATTGTATCACGGCAAGGTGCTGGTGCTGGTCCGCCATATTGTTGGGCATTTAGGAAACCACCTGCGGCGTCAAATTTGATGCCCCAAAAGATGTTGGTAGCCGATTTTATTTTAATTTCGTAGCCTTTTACTGTACAAACATTGGTTTGTGTCGAGCGTTTGATGACACCAGATAGGAACATATAGCCGGGGTAGTTTGCTGTTAGGTAGGTGGTTACGGCTGCGGGTAGTGTGTTTACTGTGGCTATGGTGTCTCTGCAATGGCGAGTACCGCCACCCTGTCCGCCACCCAAAATGGTTGCACTGACGAAGGCTCCTGCACCATTGAAACGAACGACAATGGTTTGGTTGTTGTGGCGAATGATTGTTTTGTAGGCTACAATGACTCCTGCGGAGTCTTTTTGGCGATAGCCTTTGACCCAAGTGTAGCCTGTGTAGTTGGTGGCGAGGTAGTTTTTGGCGACTAACGGCAGGCTATCGACTGGAATTGAGCGGTAGTGTGCAAGCATGACACCATTGCCCAAAAATTCGGCGTTGTGTCCTGTTTGGTTGTTGAGGTCAAAGTCGGTTGAGTAAGCATCGTTTTCTACCAATTCGGACCATACGGCGTTTGTTGCTGTTGGGAAATTGGTTTTGAGTGCCGTGTGTACGTTGGCGGGAATTGATGCACCAGAGTTGGTGGTTGCCAATTCAAATTCGCTGCCGCCGATGGTTTCTTCGAGGACTATATTGTCTTGATTTTTGTTGCAAGAGATGGTTGCAAATGCGAGTATTGCCAAGAAAGGCAACAAGAGAATGAGTTTTTTCATTTACTTTTTTAGATTAATTTATTTATTTTTTAATGAGTTAATTAAAATTTTACTTTTGTATTGTTTTTCACTTTTTATCAAAAATGTTTCAGCAGCGGTATTCAGGTATTCTATATTTTTTTTGAGAGTACAAAGTAACGACTAAAAACCAGATGTGTTGTTATGGTTTTGAATAAAAAAGTTATAAGATTATGATGTATTTTAGTTTTGGGGCATTAGGAGGCTATTTCCGGTCATTTCTGGTGGTTTTTGCAGGTTCATGAGTTCGAGTATGGTTGGTGCTATGTCGGCTAATATCCCATTTTTGAGTTTGAAGGTTTGGTTTTGGTTGAGTATAAAGATTGGCACGGGGTTCAGAGTGTGTGCTGTGTTTGGTGTGCCGTCGGGGTTTATGGCATATTCGGCGTTGCCGTGGTCGGCGGTTATCAACACGGTGTAATCTTTTTGGAGTGCAAGCGTTGTTATTTTTTCGACGCACTGGTCGGTGGTTTCTACGGCTTTGACGATGGCATCGTAAACGCCCGTGTGTCCGACCATGTCGGGGTTTGCAAAATTGATGATAAAGCAGTCTATGTTTTGTGTGTTGAGGATATTAAGGATTTGGTCTGCGAGTATTGGGGCGCTCATTTGGGGTTGGAGGTCGTAGGTTGCTACTTTTGGCGATGGCACCATCGTGCGTTGTTCGCCCTCGAAGGGTTTTTCTCTTCCGCCTGAGAAGAAGAACGTTACGTGTGGATATTTTTCGGTTTCGGCTGCTCTGACTTGTGTTTTGTGGTTGAGTTCTAATGTTTGGCCCAGCGTCATTTTGAGGTCTGCCTTGTCATAGAGTACGTTGATGTTTTCAAACGATTCGTCGTAGCGTGTCATGGTACAAAAGTAAAGGTTATTGATTTTATTCATTTGCCAATCGGGAAAATCGGTTTGCGTCAGGGCTTGGGTCAATTGCCTGCCTCTGTCGGTTCTGAAATTAAAAAATATAACCACATCGCCTTCGTTGATGGTTCCTTTTTGATTCACTACGATTGGTTTTAAAAACTCATCGGTTGTGCCTTCGTCATATTGTGTTTTAATGGCTTTTATGATGTCGTTGGTGTGTTCGTTGCTTGGTTTTGTGAGCAGGTCGTAGGCTATTTTTGTTCTTTCCCAGCGTTTGTCTCTATCCATGGCGTGGTATCTGCCACAGACCGAGGCGAGCGATGCGTTGGTGTGTTCAATTTTTTGGAGCAGTTGGTTTATAAATTCGATGCCACTTTTGGGGTCTGTGTCTCTGCCATCGGTAAAAGCATGGATGTAAGTTTGGTTTATGTGGTGGTTCGAGCAAGCGTCGATGAGTGCAAAAAGATGTTGCATCGTCGAATGTACGCCGCCGTCGGAGAGCAAACCGATGAG
>JAYWHZ010000014.1:0-5973 GCA_043777395.1 Bacteroidota bacterium | reverse complement strand
TCAAAAAACAAACCATTTTCGCCCTCTTTCACCAATGCCTTTTCTGTGCCGTCGCATTCCGAACACACAATGGCTCGCTCAAAACACATCGCATCGTTGATGCTCAGACCCCCAACGCCAGCCAACACATAAAAAGAAGAGGCTTGAAAATACTGACCCAACTGCTCGATGTCATAAACAGCACCAATAAATTTTATATGTGTATCTAATTTATAATCAGCAACTTGACTTTTCAATTGATTTAATTCTACGCCTTCGCCCACAACCAACAATTCGATTTTTGGAAACTCATTTTTTAGATTCCTCACACATTCTATCAGCATATCTACACGTTTCCAAGCAATGAGCCTACCGACATGGATAATTCTCGATGGATTTGGCTCCAAAATCGGCTCTCGATGCTTGATGGTTTCGTTGGCTCTGAGCAGCACATCGGTGTCGGGTGAATTGTAGGTAACAAAAATTTTTTGCTTTGCAAGGCCATAGCTACCCAATATTTCTACCGCATCTTCAACATAATTGACGCTTGCGTCTATCACTTTGGTATAATAAAACGAACGCACAAAGGTCAAAAAACGATAATAAAGCACCGAATGTTTCGCTCCGGGTTGCCCGTTTTCTTTGAGCAGTGTCGTGTTTTTATAAAATGCGATTGCCTCGTTTTTTTTAGGAATTTGGTAAGGAATCTCCTTGATAATCACTTTTATGTTTAAGCGTTTGACCCAAAAAAAGAGCAATGGATTAAAAAAAAAAGCCAAAATATGCGGCCAACCCATCACCAAAATATCGGGTTTATGGGTTTTGATGTGCTTTATAAATCCTCGAAAAAACGTTTTTTGGTAGTAGGTTTTATATTCATTGAGTTCAAAAACCTTAAAATCGATGCCTTTTTTGCTCTGGTACACGCCGCTGCCTATGTTCTTGCTATGTGGCTCGGGGTTGGCTCGCTGGTTTGGAACGACGACCGACACTTGGAGGCTTGGCGTTTGGTTGAGGCGGTTCAAAATGGCGTTGTAGTAGTGTGGCAGTCCGCTAAATACAAACATAACGTGGGTGGTCTGTGGTGGGGTCATGGTTTTTTTGGGACAGGAGGGCTGCCCGTGTGTCGAGGTTTTGAGACTGAACCAAAACAGCCCAATTTTGGCATCGATTTGGTGTGTGTTTGGGTTTGGTAAGGGTGTTTTTGGCTTGTTGCCTCGCAAAGGTAGCCTATTGTTGGTGAGATATTGATAAAAACATCTTTTTTTTAGAATTATACGACATAAAAAATGTATCTTTGTGATTGATTTTAGACTTTAGCCAAATACCAATGAACATAGACCTGTGGGAGAAAAAACCAACCATTTTTCGCCATCAAAACAACAAAGTGTTTTATAAACACATCAAAAACCACGACTCCAAACCTACAATCTTATTTATTCATGGATTTATGGGCAGCAGCTATGAATTTTATCACTTGTTTGATGCCTTGGCAAATGATTTTAACTTGGTTGCTGCCGATATGTTGGGCTTTGGATTGTCTGAAAAACGAGAAGACTACCATTATTCTGTCTTGGACTATGCCGAAATTCAGGCGAGTCTCTGCCACATATTGGCTTTGGATAAAGTACACTTGGTGGCACACGATTTTGGGGCAATGGTTGCCAACCAAATGCTCATAAACCACGACGAACTCGTCAAAACCAAACGCACAATACATTTTAACATCGAGTCGGTGCTGTTTTTGGCAGGCGAGATAACACCCTCCGAACGCCATTTTTCTATCAAAGAACGGTTTATGGCTGGTGTGTTGAGCCAAACTTTATTGCCTTTTATCTATTCCAAATCTTGGTTTACAGAGCAGTTTAACGCCAAAACGGCTCAACCCATTGCCGAGCAAGACCTCAACACACTCTGGAAACTCGCCTCAAAGCAAGAGGGATCGAAGGTCTTCAAAAAACTCAGCCAACTCTTTAAAGAATACACCTTTAACGGCATTACCAGAAAAAATATTAGAGCCAACACCCTCCCAAAACACCTGCTCTACGGAACCCAAGACCCAAGCATAGCCGACAAACAACTCCAACGCTACAAAGACCTGATGACCAACCTATCCATCAACCAGATAGAAGGCGTTGGGCATTATCCACACTTAGAAAAACCCACAGAAACCGCCCGATACATCAAAACGTTTATTGAACAACAAGAAAAGGAACAAACCCAATCGATTTAAAAACCAAAGTCAATACAAATCTCACCAGACCATAAACAAAACAATTCATTATAAATTTTTTCCTTTTCTAAACATGAGTATCGAACAGTGGCAAAAAACCAATGCCTACCAAATCAGCCATAAAGGTCAAAATATATTCTACAAAATGTCGGCAACCGACACGACCCAAGCCATCGTGTTGTTTCATGGGGCAATGGGTTCGAGCTGGGATTGGCACCTGCTTTTTGATGAACTTTCTGTACAATATAAAGTCATTGCGGTAGATTTGCTGGGTTTTGGACTTTCGGATAAAACCACCGACGACACCAAAAATCTTAGCCTACCCCAACAAACCGAAGTTTTAGAAGCCATATTTAACGTAAACCGAATAAAAACCGTACACATCGTAGGGCATGATTTGGGTGCAGGATTGGCTATGGGCATGCTTTTGCTGGCAGAAAACGCCCGCCGAGAAAGCAAAATGTTTTTTCCAGAAATAAAATCCATCACCTTTATCAACGGCGAAGTGCTGCCCAAAGAACGGCAACTGACCGCAGGCGAGCAAGCCCTTTTTGGCTTATTCAAAACCTCAATATCAAAACAATGGTACGAAAAAGAAATGATAAAACGGTGTGGAAAAACGCCCCTCACGCCCCAAGCCATCGACCTGAGATGGCAAGCATTTAGCTTTGGCGATTATTTTAACGACAAAGAAATGAGCAAAGCACTACTCAAATCCTTTGCATACCTCAAAGAACAAAAAGAAGACTACAACGGCGACCGAACAAGCTGGCGCAAAGCCTTGAAAACCACCAACATACCCGTTTTGCTCATCTACGGCACGTCCGACCCCGTCTATAACGAACAATACATTAAAAGATATTTGGAGCTGACACCCAAATCGAAAATTGAAAAAATGAACCACATAGGGCATTATCCACACCTCGAATCGCCGCAAGAAACACTCAATTTGATACTGGCATTCATAAACCAAATTTAAAAATCAAGAACAACAATAGGCTGTTTTTCTAACGTTCAAACTGCATCTCAAAGCATTAGATTAAAATGTATAAAAAAGTAATATTACACAATAAAATAGACGGCAACGAGCTCAAAAAACAACTCCATCAAGAGCCTTTTGAACGCACAACACTCTCGTTTTATCGGTATGTTGGCATCGCAAATCCACAAGAATTTAGAGATGGCTTATACATAGCGTTGCATGATTTGAATTGTTTTGGTCGGATATACGTTGCCTACGAAGGCATAAATGCCCAAATGAACGTGCCAACACACCACTACGACCAACTCCTAAAAACCTTAGATAATCTCGAACCGCTACGCAACATACCCATAAAAATTGCGATAGAAGACAACGGAAAATCATTTTATAAACTCAACATCAAGACCCGAAACAAAATCGTTGCCGATGGCTTAGATGACCCTACTTTCGACTCAGCAAACGTTGGCACGCACCTCAACGCACAACAATTTAACCAAGCCATGGCATTGCCCCAAACGCTTGTGGTCGATATGCGAAACCACTACGAAAGCGAGATAGGATATTTTCAAAATGCCATCTGCCCCGATGTCGATGCCTTTAAAGACGCACTGTCTATGGTTGCCAAACTTCTTGATAATCAGCAAGATAAAAAAATATTGCTCTACTGCACGGGCGGCATCAGATGCGAAAAAGCAAGTGCTTATCTCAAACACAAGGGCTTTTTGGACGTGAACCAACTCTATGGCGGCATTGTCCAATACACACAAGAAGCCAAACAACAAGGGCTTGAAAATAAATTTATTGGCAAAAACTTTGTCTTCGACGAGAGGCTCGCCGAAACCATCAACGACCAAATCATCAGCCAATGCCACCAATGCCAAAAACCCGCCAACACACACACCAACTGTGCCTTCGACCCATGTCATATACTCTTTATTCAATGCGACGAATGCCAACAAAAATACCAAAACTGCTGCTCCGATTACTGCAACGAACTCAAAAACGCACCACTTGAAACACAAACCGCCCGACGTGCCGAAAAAGAAGTCAATGGAGCAAAAAATAGTGAAATAAAAATCAATAGACTAAGACCAAACATCAACGACAAGCCACACACACAACAAACCACCGCAAACACCGTTTTTCTTCAACTCGGAAGCAACCAACACAACAGAGCAAAATACCTAACCGAAGCACAACAAAATATCGAAAAAAATATCGGCAACATCACCAAACAATCAACCATATACCAAACCGAAGCTTGGGGAAACACCAACCAACAAGCATTCCTAAACCAAGTCATACAAATCCAAACAACACTCAGTCCAAACCAACTCCTCAAAAAAATAAACCAGATAGAAAACCAAATGGGCAGAATAAGAACCCAAAAATGGGCAGAACGAACCATCGACATCGACATACTACTCTTTAACAACGAGATCATAAACCAAGAAAACCTCACCATACCACACCTACTCATGCAAGACCGCCGATTTGTACTCATTCCACTAAACGAAATAGCACCTCAACAACAACACCCCGTTTACCAAAAAACCATCGAAGACCTACTAACCCAATGCCCAGACAAACTGGACGTTCAACCCTTTGTCGAAACCTAATTGCTCAAAAAAAAATACCCAAACCAATATCACAAACAATCCATTCCCATAACAAAAATATAAATCAAAATCATTAAAATGAAAAAAATTACCGTCGTCGGGGCAGGAGCCGTAGGAGCCACCGCAGCCGACCTGATAGCAAAAAATGGCATCTGCAACCAACTCGTATTGCTCGACATCAAAGAAGGCATCGCCGAAGGCAAAGCATTAGACATCTTCCAAACCTCCTCCATCTTGGGCTGGAACACAACCATCGTCGGCACAACCAACGACTACACCAAAACCGCCAACTCAGACGTGGTCATCATCACGTCGGGCATTCCCCGAAAACCCGGCATGACCCGTGAAGAACTCATCTCCGTCAATGCAGGCATCGTCAAAAGCGTTGTCCAAAACGCACTCGAACACTCGCCAAACGCCGTGCTGATGATAATCTCAAACCCAATGGACACCATGACCTATCTGGCACGCCAAGTATCGGGACTGCCCAAAAATCGAGTTATCGGTATGGGCGGCATTCTCGACTCTGCCCGTTTCAAAACCTATTTAGCCATGGCACTCCAATGCTCGACCAGCGACCTGACCGCCAACGTCATCGGCGGACACGGCGACACCACCATGATACCACTCACACGCCTTGCTACCCTCAACGGCATTCCCGTCTCGACACTCTTAGACGCCCAACACCTACAAGATATTGCCGCCCAAACCATGGTAGGCGGTGCCACACTGACCAAAATGCTCGGCACATCGGCGTGGTATGCACCCGGAGCCGCCGCCGCCGCTTTGGCTGATGCCATCATAAACGACACCAAAAAAGTGTTTCCGTGTTGCGTTGAACTCGATGGCCAATACGACCAAACAGACATTTGCATCGGCGTGCCGGTCTCAGTAGGAAAAAATGGCTGGGAAACCATCTATCCATTAGACCTCAACGAAACCGAAAAGATAGCATTCCAAAAATCGGCAGATGCCGTGCGTTCGATGAACGATGTATTGAAAACATTGTAAAAAAAAACGCTCCACAAACACAACCCAACGGCTCAGTTTTAGAGGCATCAACTTTTTTGAAGTTGGTGCTTTTGTGTTAAATGGTGTTTATGAAAATGAATCTTGGCTTGATTTTCAATTCAAAATGGTACGAAAACAAGTAGATTTAC
>JAYWHZ010000013.1:0-6056 GCA_043777395.1 Bacteroidota bacterium | reverse complement strand
GAACAACTTTTAAAACAATCGTCAAAGTGGGAAATTTTAGAAAAGACATCAGTCTCAAATTTTGAACAATTCATAGACACTTGGCATAAAAAAAATGTTCTCAAAAAAACAGGAAACAATTTTAAATTTACCAAAGCTGTAAAATTGTTTTTTGAATTTGCTGTAAATGTTGCAAACGCTAAATTAAAAGAACAACAAACTATTTGACAAGAATAAATTAGACGCTGAAAAAGGGCAGCAGATAACAGCAGTTTGGCAAAAATAGTGGCAGCAGGAAATAATTGAACATTTGTAATTCTTTTGTACCTTTGTTGTCGGCAGAAGGAATGCTATTTGGCTTTTTGTTGTTATCTTCATCATCAGATTTTCAATCATCAGCGGTTCAGGGCAGAAGAAATTTTATTTCCCAACCTGCACAAAGCCCTGTTCGTAATAGGCAATTTTGGCAGACAACCCAAAATAAAATAAACAATTCACCGTTAAAAATAGAACGGACAAGCCGAACACCGTATCAAGAAGCAGGAAACAAAAATAAACAGAAAGAAATGAACAGAAAAAAAATGATTTTCGGAGTGCTTTTGACAGCAAGTATTATGACATCTTGCAACGAAGCACAAAAACAAGTGAAAGAACAAACCGACAAAGTCGTTTCACAAACAAATGAAAGTGTCCAAAATGTTATCAATGACTTAGGTTTGGTGTATGTAGAAGAAGGTGCACAAACTGTAGTAACTTATGACGAAGTAAATGCTGCACAACAGGCTTGGTGCGATGCCTTGGTAAAAATTGGCAAACTCAAAGACGAAGGTGGCGACTATAAAGCCTTTGCCAATGAAGTGCTTTCTTCGGCTTACAATTACGACAATGGTAAAGTGTTTTTTAAGCCAACATTAGCCTTTGGCGACCAAACTTTTAGAAACGACAAAAAAGGAGCATTAGCCTACTTTATTGGCGGCGACCCTGACTATCCAAACGACAAAGGGTTTGCATTGACACCTTGGGTTAAGGCACGATATGACAATTCAGGAGAAAAAAATGAAGGTATCCAAATATATGGCTCTATTGCAATAACAATGGGCAACGTATGGGTAACAGGCAAGGACGGCAAAGAAGTAATGGTTGACAAAACTTGGGTTTTCAAGAAAGGTAAAGACGGAAAACTCAAAATTATTGTACATAAATCTGCACTTCCATATTCACCATCAACAAAATAAACAACTAAAAGTGTTGAAAAAAACACTCAACCCATTTTTATGAATTTACATATGAAGTTTAAATTTTTATTATTCGTTACTTTATTCTTTTTTAGTCGCATTTCATTTGCACAAAACAATCGCTTAAATACAAACAATGACATAGGTTGGTACAATTATTTCGGCACATTCAAAGTATCAGAAAAGTTTGGAATACACACCGAGTATCAATGGCGAAGAAATAACCTAATAAAGGATTGGCAACAAAGTCTTTTAAGAGTTGGCGTAAACTACAATTTGAACCCAAGAGTAATGTTTAGAGTGGGTTATGCTTGGATAGAAACCTTTCCTTATGGCGAATATCCACTGAATGCTTTGGGAAGGGATTTTACCGAACATCGAACGTTTCAAATGGTGCAACTGGCTCATAAAGAAGGTATTGTAGATATTTCGCATCGTTTTATGTTGGAACAACGCTTTGTGGGACGATACAGTTCGGCAAACCAAACGACCGAAGATCAGTTTCCGTTGCTAAACAGAGCCAGATATATGGTAAGGTTTCAGGTGCCGCTAAGAGGCAAGGCAATAAAAGACAAAATACCTTATATTGCTTTGTATGACGAAGTTTTTATTGGCTTTGGACAAAATGTAAACGCAAATGTCTTTGACCAAAACAGAATTGGTGCTTTAATAGGATACCGATTTAATAAATTTGTAAGAATTGAAGGAGGTTATTTAAACCAAACACTTCAATTTGGCAGACAAATTAACGGAAAAAACGTATTTCAAAACAACAATGGACTGATTCTTAATGCCAACTTCAATATTGACTTGACAAAGAAACCGAAACAATAAAACTGCTGCAACCAAAGGTTTCTCAAAATCGATACGTAAGACAACAACCGAACGGCAGCATTCGGTTTGAAGCCAATTGTATGCAATACTAAAATTTTATGCCTTGTTAAGGGCTTTTTCATTAATTTTGCACCCGCAAACAAAAATCTTAAAGATATTGGTGCCTAAAACCAAACAATTATGACCCTACAAGAAAAACTAACCCAACACTTTGCCCAATCTCAAGCCAAACTCGACGGACAAAAACGCACGCCAATCCAACGTATACGCCAAAATGCCATCGAAGATTTTGAGCAAGTAGGCTTCCCAAACACCAAAACCGAACAATGGAAATACACCAGCGTCAGACACATTGCCAACAACCTAAACCTAAATATTGCCAAGCAGAACAACGTGGTGTTGGATAAAAAAACAATAAAAAAATACCACATCAACCAACTCGACTGCCTCGAAATGGTGTTCGTCGATGGCTTTTTTATGCCCCAATATTCAAACACAATACCCCAAAACACCATCGTGGTCGATACGCTTGCCAATGCCCTCAAAAATCACCTGCCTATCGTAGAACAATATTTTAACAAACACCTCAACACAAAAACCGATGCCTTCGCAGCCCTCAACACCGCCTTGGCAGCCGACGGAGCATTTGTATATATCCCAAAAAATATTACCGAACCACAACCAATTCACATCGTCAATATCTCTACCAACACACACCTGAGCCAAAATCGAAACCTAATCGTCGTAGAAACCAACGCAAACGCCCAAATCATAGAAACAAACATCGTCGTGCCAAGCAACCAAAACCCAACAAACAACACAAACGGCTTGACAAACAACATCACCGAGATATTCGTAAACCAAAACGCAACCCTGACATACCACAAACTAAACATCGAAAGCCAAAACCTGCAACACATCGGAACCACACAAATATACCAAGAAACCGACAGCACAGCCACTTGCTTCACATTCAACTTCGAGGGCGACTTTGTCCGAAACAACCTCAACGCCATTCACAACGGCACAAACTGTACAACCAATTATTGGGGATTGAGCATCACAGACAAAAATCAATTGGTTGATAATCACACACTTATAGACCATGCCACGCCACATTGCCAAAGCAACGAAACCTACAAAACAATACTCGCCGACGCCTCAAAAGGAGTTTTCAATGGCAAAGTACTTGTGAGACAAGATGCACAAAAAACCAATGCCTACCAATCAAACAAAAATATTGTACTAAGCAAAGACGCAACCATCAACGCCAAACCCGAACTCGAAATATTTGCCGACGACGTAAAATGCTCGCACGGTGCCACAATAGGACAATTGAACGCCAACGAACTTTTTTATATGCAAACAAGAGGCATTGACAAAAAAACCGCCCAACAACTCCTGCTCGTCGCCTTTGCCAACGACGTGGTAAATGAAATAAATAACCCCATAATCCAAAACTTCGTACACCAAGCACTCGAAAAACGACTACAACAAATTGCCCAAAGCTAACACGCCACACCAGCCTCAATCAAAAATTATAGCCCTCAATCTATCCATTTGCCGATTTATCTCGTAGTTTAAAATAATGTGCTTGCGACCGTTTTCGCCCAGACGTTGAGCCAATTGAGCATCGTCAAAAAATTTCAAAATCTTATCCGACATGCCTTCTATGTCGCCTTCTTGAACCAAAAAACCGGTCTGCCCATCAACAACAGCCTCCTTGATGCCCGCATGAAACGTACTGACCACAGGCAAACCCGCCGCCGATGCCTCCAAAATGGTATTGGGCGTGCCTTCGCTGTCGCCATTTTTAGGGCTTACAACCGAATGCTGCACAAAAAGTCGAGCGGTCTTCAAATAGGCTGCTATCTCGTCGGGTGTCTTATTTCCCAAAAAATAAACGCTGTTTTCAATATTTAATTCCTTCACAAGTGTTTTGCAGTCCTCCCAAAGCTCGCCCGTCCCAATCATTTTTAAAATGGCTTCGGGGTGTCGGTCGAGTGTCTTAGAAAATGCCTCAATGGTCTTTTGGGGTGCTTTTTTGCCCGTGAAACGCCCAACCGCTATGGCTATTTTGGCACTTTTAGAGGGTTTTGCACCCAAAAAATGCTCCGTTTCTACCCCATAGGGATTGTTTACGATTTTGCGTTCGTCGGCACCCAAAGCCACCAAAGCCCGTTTCATATCTTCGGAAACAACGACAATTTTTTTGGCATAGCCAAACAACTCAGGGTAGCCCTTGCCATAGGTCGCAAGCGTGTGCCTATCCGAAGCATCAAAGCCATGAAAATGAACGATGAGCCGTGTTTGTGTCCGCTGCAAAGCCTCCAAAACACCCAAAGCCGTCACGCCGTAGTGAACCAAAGCTGCATCGGGGCGAAATTTTTTGAGGTACTGAATCAGAAAATAGGTGTAAATTTTTTGGTAATGGTTTGGTAAACAACGTTTTAGAAAAGGTCTTGTAAATTTAGATAGCGGCAGGCGAAATATAGAGTTTTGGTTTTGGTCTATGTGTGGAAACCAGCCATCGGAGAGCGAAAAATTGGGTTTCAGATGCTTTTTTTGGTTGTAGATAAAAGTTTCGGAGCGGTTGTTTGGGTTTGGGTAGATGAAAAGTAGCGTTTTGGTCATAGTTTTTGGAATGAAATTAATTAAAGGTCTGAGATAAATTAACTTTTTTGTCTTTTGCGTTATCCATTAAAAAAATCAGGCACAGCCAAAACCTTTGTTAGATTGTAGCCACACCTGATGTTTTTAGAAACAATTTTTTAATTATTTGAGGAGTGTTCTTGCAATGACAATTCTGTTTATTTCTGATGTGCCTTCGTATATTTGTGTTATTTTGGCATCACGCATGAGCCTTTCGACGTGAAACTCTTTGACATAGCCGTATCCACCGTGAATTTGCACGGCTTCGGTCGTTACCCACATCGCTGTTTCCGATGCAAAAACTTTTGCCATAGAGCCAGCCAGTGCGTAGTCGAGATGTTGGTCTTTGAGGGCTGCGGCTTTGAGGCATAGTAGGCGAGAGGCTTCTATTCGGGTTGCCATGTCGGCGAGTTTGAACTGAATGATTTGGTGGTTTTTAATTTCTGTCCCAAATGTTTTGCGTTCATTGACGTATTTCAAGCATAGTTCAAATGCGCCCGAGGCGATGCCAAGTGCTTGTGCAGCAATGCCTATCCGTCCGCCTTCGAGGGTTTTCATGGCAAATTTAAATCCAAAACCATCGTCGCCAATGCGGTTTTCTTTGGGTACTTTCACGTCGTTAAACATAATCGAATGCGTGTCGGAACCTCTGATGCCCATTTTATCTTCTTTTTTTCCGACGACAAAGCCCGCCATCGATTTTTCTACGATGAGTGCATTGATGCCTTTGTGTCCTTTTTCAGGATTGGTTTGTGCAATCACGAGGTAGACCGAAGCCGAATTGCCGTTTGTGATCCAGTTTTTGGTACCGTTGAGCAGGTAGTGGTCGCCCATATCTACGGCGGTGGTGCGTTGTGAGGTGGCGTCGCTGCCGGCTTCGGGTTCCGAAAGGCAAAAAGCACCGTGTATCTGTCCGCTTGCGAGGGGTTCCAAATATTTGCGTTTTTGTTCTTCGGTGCCATAGGTTTCCAAGCCGTAGCACACGAGCGAGTTATTGACCGATACGCAGACCGAAGCCGAGGCATCTATTTTGGAGAGTTCTTCCATTGCCAAGACGTAGGCGACGGTGTCGAGTCCCGAGCCACCATATTCGGGAGATACCATCAAGCCCATCATGCCCAGCGAGCCAAGTTTTTTGATTTGCTCTGTTGGAAATTTTTGTTCGTTGTCTCTTTCGATTACGCCCGGCAGGAGTTCTGTTTGTGCAAAATCTCTTGCCGCTTGTTTTATCATCAATTGTTCTTCGGTAAATTGGATAGTCATAATTTATGAGTTTGTTTTATTTATTTTTTAAAAAAAGGTTTGTTATTGATTAATGATTTTTATCTTGTTATGAACTTGTCTAAACTTTTTAAT
>JAYWHZ010000012.1:0-6070 GCA_043777395.1 Bacteroidota bacterium | reverse complement strand
AGCCATTCTTTTATAACCTCTCTAATTTCAAATATCATATGTGAGTCGTGTGCTATCTCGGTTTTGGAGATGTTATTTAGTAATTCTAAAATTGAATTATCTACAAATTCTTGTTGTTCAATTTGTTTTTTGGTTAGTTCTGACATATTGATTGATTGTTAATTGTTTCCTTTAAAATATTGTACAACGTTTTGGATACCTTTGCGAAGTTGCATAAAAATATGGGTGCAACGATAAATTTTTCGTGGCTTTTTGTTTCATTTGAAATTTGGTTAGCCAAACGCATTGAATAAAAAATTAGCTGTACATTTTCTCCAAATATTGGTTTGCTCTGCTGTGTGTGGTTTGTTTTTTGTGTTCGTCCCATTTATCAAAAGTTCTGACGAGCATGCCCAGACGTGGATTTTTGAGAAAAAAGGTGCGTTGTGTGTCTAAAAAACGCCAAAAAAGTGCGTCCCACGTTGTTTGCCAGTCGCCTTTGGGGTAGTTGCTCATGT
The DNA here is from genome assembly GCA_043777395.1 of Bacteroidota bacterium. Lineage (GTDB taxonomy): Bacteria > Bacteroidota > Bacteroidia > UBA7662 > JAYWHZ01 > JAYWHZ01. The sequence goes on along the minus strand of JAYWHZ010000012.1, from coordinate 5,573 downwards.
TCATAATGTAGTTGCTGCCACTTACATATGGCTTTGTGGACATCAGCCCGCCGTCGGCAAATTGACTCATACCATACACATTTGGCACCATGACCCAATCGTAGGCATCGATAAAAAGTTCCATAAACCACCGATGCACTTCGTCGGGGTCAAATTCGCACAGGAGCATAAAATTGCCCAAAACCATGAGCCGCTCGATGTGGTGGCAATAGCCTGTTTTGAGTATTTTTTTGATGGTATCGTCGATGGGTAAGATGCCCGTTGTGCCGTCGTAAAAACTTTGCGGAATGGGTTTATTAAATTTCCAATAATTTTTGGTGCGTTGTTGGCTGCCTTTTGCCACATAAACGCCCCTGATAAACTCACGCCAGCCCACGATTTGCCTCACAAATCCTTCGAGAGAGTTGATGGGTGTGTCGTGTTTTTGGGCATAGATTAGGGCTTCGTCAATGATTTGTTTTGGGGTCAATGTGCCTATGTTGAGCATGGGCGTGAGCAGGCTGTGGTTCAGGAGCAGCTGGTCTGTTACGATGGCATCTTCGTAGTGGCCAAACTCTGCAAATCGGGTTTTGAGAAATGTATTGAGCCAGTGTTGGCTTTCTTCAAAACCGATGGGATAATTAATTTGGGTGCTGAGCTGCCCGATGTTGTCTTTAAAATATTGATTGACGTAGGCGTGTGCTTCGGTGCTATATTGGTTTGTTTTGGGAAAATGGTACTCGGCAACGGGTTTATTTTTTGGATATTTTTTACGGTTTTCTACGTCGTAGGTCCATTGTCCACCTGCGGGTTGGTTGTGTTGGTCAGTTAATATTTTTCGGCTGATGCGTTGTTGTTTATAAAATTCGGTTTGAAAAAATTTCTTTTTTGTGGATAGAAAAAACGTTTCGAGATCTGTTTGGGTGTTTAAAAACATGGGCGACGGCAGTATTTCGAGGCTGATATTCCATTTTTTGCAAGCAATGTTTATTCTTCTCGACAGCAGGTAGTCTGTCGGATCTACGATTATTATTTTATCTATTCCCATGGCGTGCAGGTCTGCTATCAGTGTTCTGATGTCTGCTTGGGGTTGGTGGGCTTGAATATATTTTACTTCAATATTTTTTTGATTTAGGTGATTTTCATAGTATTTCATGGTTGCCCTATGGAATGCTATTTTTTGTTTGTGGAAGTTATATTGTTTAAAAAACAAATGTTCTTCGACGAGGTAGAGCTCGTCATGGGCTGTAAATAAGGGATTATACTCAAACAATTGGTGTGGAAAAATGAGTTTGGCGGTCTTGGTATGTTGCATGTTTTGCTTGCTTGCCGTCTGGCAAATGAATTGTGTTTTGTGTTTTTACTTGTTTTTTTACTTGTTTTTTTTATCTTCGTTGAGCATCTTTTTATGTCCTTGTTTGATTTCTTTTTTCACGTCGGAGAGTTGTTTTTCTTGGCTTAGGTCTTCGGGGTTTTTGCCGCTATTTTTTTCGATTATCTGCCGCACTTCTTTTCCCATTTGAAAATGCGTTTTTTCCAAATTTTCTTGACCCTTCACGCCTTTATTTTTTATCCTTTCTTCGGTTTGGGTTACTCTAAACAGGTTAGCGGCGAGTTCGGCTCTGCCCATATAATCCATCAATTTTTCTTTTCTGACGTTTCTTTGTAGGGCAAGCTGCCCCGAAGTCATGTTGTACATACCCAAATAGCCTGCGTTTTGAAAGTTGGAAAAGTCAAAGTCTTTGCCGCCAGCCTGCTGCCCAACCGATGCCAGAGATTTGTTGCCCTCTGCCAGCTCTTCTCGTGTCAATAGCCTTTGAAACTCATCGTTTGATTGAATGGATAGCTCAAACTTTCTTGTCTGCTGCACAAAGTAGGTCTGTGCTTGTGCCACTTCGATTTTTGCCGTGCTTCCATTCATCACCGTGAGGTAGCAAGCAAACCGAGAAAGCTTGAAGTCCTGTCGTGAACGTCCGCCAACGGTTCTTTGTTCGGCTACGATGTTTTCGTAGTGTGGAATGTTTAGCGACACAAATGCTTTGGTGGTTCTATCCAAAACTTTTTGAAATGATTTTGCGTCTTTGTAGCCCAGCATCGACATCAGGTCAGATGCCCACCAAAAGGTCGTGCCATTTTCATGTTTAAAGTCTTCAAATGAAGGCTTTTCTTCTTGGTTATCAACAACATCAACCATCGTAAATTTAACTTAGCGTTTAACTATAAACACATTAAATTTAAATTTAGTTTGATTGTTTGCCTATTTCTCCAACATTGCCAAACGGCTCGCTATCCGGATTTTAGGTCAGTGGTCGTTTTCCATTGGCTCAATGTCCATCGTTTTTATCAAGCCATCTTCAAACCGATAAATGTGTTTTACCGTTCCATCAAACACAATATTGCCCTTCAAGTCTTTTACAATTTGATGAACTTTGACCTCCAAACTTCCATTCTCTCTTTGGGCAAAACCGATGGGTTCGACGGTTGGGTTTATTTCGCCCCACTGCCTTTTCCAATACGCCCCGATTTGGGTGTGTCCGCTGATGTAGCCGCCTTCCCAAGCCTTTGACCACTCCACGTTGGGCTGCATGGTTGATAAGGCATCGTCGATGTTTCGTTCATTGAAAGCCAGATAGGCTTTTTCTATGGTGTTTTTGAGTTCATTAAGCATGGTTTTTTGCGTCAAATGGTTTGTATTATTTTTGATTTACGATACTTTTGGTGTGCTTGCCCGCCACTGGTTTGGCGTTTGGCGTTCGATTTGAGATTTTATTAGCCCAAAAATCCATTGCCAAACCCCAATTGGTCTATGGATTGCTTCGTTTCAATTCTTCTACTTTATAGACAAAATACTCTGTGTCGCCCAAAAAACCAAACTGCTGTATTTTCTCTTTATAATACAACTTGACGGGGTGTCCATAGGTCGAGGCTTGGTTTATGGCTTCTACCACGTCCTTTTCGCTGCCCAAAACCGAAAAAGACCAGTCGTTTGCCAAAAGCGTTCCCGTAGCATCTTGCGTTACGCCTTGCATCAAACGCATCTGACCTTCCCAAGTCTTAAACACAAAACCTTTTTGAGAAAATTTGCCAATGGTACCTACTCTAAACCCTTCGCTATAATTGAATTTGAGCAGAAAAACCACGTATCCGCCCACAACCACAACACTCAACAACAGAAAAACAATCAGAAATTTTTTCATCGATTTTTTTAGTTTAATTAATTTTTAAAGTTAATATTTTTTTTAAAATGTATTTATTTCATCAACAATTTTTTGGGTCAATGCCTTTGCCTCTTTTTCGGTTGGTGCTTCGGCATATATCCTAATGATTGGTTCGGTGTTGGAGCCACGCAAATGCACCCAACTGTCTTCAAAGTCTATGCGTAAACCATCTACCCTGTTGCAGCGTTGGTCGGCATAGCGTTCGTACATCTGTTCCAAAATGCGTTTGAGGTCGCTATCTGGGTTCAAATCAATTTTTTCTTTACTCATAAATGGGTTTGGAAACGCAGCCCTCAACGCCGAGATGCTCGTTTGTGCCAATGCCAATTGACTCAAAAAAAGTGCCACACCCACCAACGCATCACGTCCGTAGTGGAGCTCGGGCAATATAATTCCTCCATTGCCTTCGCCGCCTATCAGGGCGTTGGTTGCCCGCATGGCTTCTACCACATTGACCTCTCCCACAGCCGAAGCCGTGTAGATGCCGCCGTGTTTTTGGGTAACATCACGCAGCGAACGGGTCGATGAGAGGTTAGAAACCGTGTTGCCGCCGCCATTTATGCCCAATACATAATCGGCAATAGCCACCAAAGTATATTCCTCACCAAAAAACGTTCCATCTTCATTTACAAAACACAGCCTATCTACGTCGGGGTCCACAACGATGCCCAAATCGCAGCCTTCTGCCACGACGGCAGCCGCTATCTGGCTTAGGTTTTGGGGTAGTGGCTCTGGGTTGTGTGCAAAATCTCCCGTGGGGTCGCAGTTTATCTCTACGATGTCGAACACACCCAATCGGTTGAGTAGCATGGGCAGCACGATGCCGCCTGTGGAGTTGATGCAGTCTATGGCAACCTTAAACTTTCGTTTTTTGATGGCTTGGAGGTTTACATATTGGAGTTCTATGATTTTATCGATATGAAATTCAAAATAATTTTTAAAAGATACCGTTCCCAAGTCATCGATTTGAGCAAATTTAAAATTTTCTTTTTGAGCAATATCTAAGACTTCTTTGCCGTCTTGGTCGTTTATAAATTCGCCTTTGGCGTTGAGGAGTTTGAGGGCGTTCCATTGTTTGGGGTTGTGGCTTGCGGTGATGATAATGCCGCCTGCGACGCTTTCGTTTGCCACGGCCATTTCTACGGTTGGGGTGGTAGATAAGCCGGTGTCTATGACGTTCATGCCGAGTGCTTGTAGGGTAGAAATGACTAAATTATTGACCATCAAGCCCGATAGTCGGGCATCTCTGCCTACGATGATGTTTCGGTTGTTGGTTTTTTGCATGAGCCACGAGCCAAAGGCAGCCGAGAATTTGACGATGTCGATGGGTGTGAATGCCTCGCCGACGGTGCCGCCTATGGTGCCTCTGATGCCCGAGATAGATTTTATTAAAGCCATGTGTGTTGTTGGTTTTGGTGTGTTGATTTTCTGGCAAAGATAGAAGGTTTTTTGATACCTTTTTTTAATTTAAAAAATAGCGTTAAATTTGCAAGATGGACAATAAGAAAAATTTTTTTGAAGATGTGTATCAGGTGGTGCGTTTGATACCGTCGGGTCGTGTGTCGAGTTATGGGGCGATAGCCGAGTATCTGGGCAGCAAGGGCAGTGCTCGAATGGTGGGTTGGGCGATGAACCAAAGCCACGGTCAGGTGGTTTATGTGCCTGCCCATCGGGTTGTCAATAGAAATGGTTTGCTTACGGGCAAGCATTGTTTTGGTTTGCCGACTCGCATGGAGGCTTTGTTGGAGGCTGAGGGTGTGTTGGTGGTTGAGAATGTGGTAAAGGATTTTGAGGTTCTTTTTTGGAATCCGGTTGTGGAGTTGGGTTTTTAGTTTACAGAATTGGAAATGCAATATTTTTTTGCTTTTGATGTTGCCCAAAAGTTCGAATTCTATTGGGTTGAGGGTATTTTGATGAGCCTTAAAAATCTTCGTTGGCATAAAAATCTGAAGCGATGTGGGCATCGGCTTTGGCTTTGCAGAGGGTTGTGTTGGTTTGGATATAGTCTTGTTTTAGTTTCATAAAATCACATTCTATCTACAAATATACAACACTTGCCTCGTTTGTGCCTTTAAATTGATTTGGATACTTGTAATTTTGCTTGGCAATCGGTTATTGATTTAAATCCATACCTGATCAACAAAAAAAATGATTGAACCCACACCAATATTGGCACAAGTTCAATCATCAAACAATGTATTTATCAACCTTCAAAGTCCATTAAAAACAATATTTGCCTTGCTCCAACAAAGCGTCTGCCACAGCCCTGCGGGCGTTTTTGAGGTTAAAGGCATCGACTTTCAAAAACCGTTTCAGACCCATTTGCATCATACGCAGTTCGTCGCCTTCGCCAAAGGCAAACAAGGCTTCGGTGGC
>JAYWHZ010000011.1:0-6077 GCA_043777395.1 Bacteroidota bacterium | reverse complement strand
AAGAACTGAACTGCACCGTGAGCATCAACTCATCGGCAGTAACATCGGCACAAGGCGGCAACGAACGCATCTTTCAAGGCATGAGGCAAGCCATCACCAATTTTGTGAACGACCGCCGATGGACAGAAGAGACCTACAAAAACCAAGAAAAAATAGATTGTAGCATCAACATCATACTCGATGCCAACTCCAGCCCCAACGCCAACCAATATATGGGCGAAGTGGTCATTCAGGTCAGCAGACCCATCTACAACGCCTCGCTCAACACCACGATTTTGACCTACAACGACATCAACGTGAGTTTCTCCTACAACGAATCGCAGCCCATAGAGTTCAACGAAGGCAGCTTTGTGTCGAGCCTGAGCTCTCTGCTGGCTTACTATTCTTACGTCTTTATTGGTTTAGACCACGATACCTTTGAACTCAACGGCGGCACGCCCTATTACCAAAAAGCACAGCAAATCATCAACCTTGCCCAAAACTCCGACAACGGCAATCCGGGCTGGAATGGTTTTAGTGGCAACTTGGTCAGAAACCGATATTGGCTCATCAATAATCTGCTCGACAACAGCCTCGAAGGCATCAGAAAATCTATCTACAACTACCACCGACAAGGCATGGACAACCTACACGGCAACGCAGACAAAGGCAGACAAAAAATAACGGCTTCGCTCCAAGACATGCAGCTCACCAACCGAAACAGCCCCAGCAGCATGGTCTTGCAAGTGTTTATGAACACCAAAAGAGACGAACTCGTCAAGATATATTCGGCAGCTACCCCAACCGAAAAACAGCAGGTCGTGCCGCTTTTGCAAGAGATAGACCCCGCCAACAGCATCAGGTACGACCGCATCATGCAAAACTAAAACAAATAGAATTGAACCAAAACAATAGATTAAACCCAACCCAAAATGTCATTTTTTATAGGCGATAGAGTACGTTTGCTACACACCAAAGACGAAGGCGTGATTGTTAAACTAATAGACGACCAGACGGTAGAAGTAGCGATAGACAGCGATTTTGATATTCCTGTTCTCAAAAAAGAATTAACGCTTATTTCGGCACAAGAGACGCAGCTCAAAAACCTGAAAACACCCCAAACATCGCCCACAGCCCTGCCAAATCCTGTGCCAAACGCCCACTATCCAGCCGCAGAGAAACCCAAGATGGTCTTGTCGCTTTCGGGTTTGTATCTGGCTTTGGTAGAAGACAACCGCAACGTCGATTTTTATTTGATGAACAACACCGACGTTCAAGTTCCGTTTGCACTCTACAGCCGAAGTGCCAAAGAGATACAGCGGGGCGAGCTCAAAGGACTTTTTACGGGTATTTTGGAGCCTAAACAGGCTTTGAAGGTTCATCAAAACAATTTGGAGACACTCAACCAATGGGAAAGCTACCTCATAGAGGGTTTGTTTTTTCATAAAGGCTTTCACATTCACCAAAAACCTATGTTGAAACACTTGGTCATCAACCAAAAAGTGTTTGATGCCAAACCCATCGACGTGCCAATGCTCCGAACAAAAGCCCGACTGATACAGCTCGACGAAGATGTGGAACAATTTAAGGCAGACATTGAGTTGTTGAAAGAAAAATTATTTGAACCCAATCAGCCTACCATTATACAAAAGCAGAGCGATGTCAAAATAATAAAAACGATACCTGATGTGATTGATTTGCACATCGAAACCCTTCAAAATGATTGGGAGTTGCTGGATAAGAGCCAGATTTTGGGTATTCAGATGGCTTATTTTATTAAGATGTTGGATACGGCTATTGTTCAAAAATTTGAGAAAATCACGTTTATTCACGGCGTGGGCAACGGTGTTTTGAAAAATGAAATCCAAAAAAGATTAGCCAAAAACATCGACTATGTCGGTAAGATTAGAACGTTTAAAGATGCTCAGAAGGAGAAGTTTGGCTACGGAGCCACCGAAATTCACCTGCGTTGAGGCAAGTGGTTTTAAAACGCTCAACAAATTTCCTGAGCAAGCATACAACATTCAAACCATAGAAACCCGATTGGTTGTGAAAACATGGCATGAACGACACTTTAATACACATTTTTGAAGCCATAAAAAACCGATAAAACGCCATGATTCAAAGCATAAGAATTAGACTTATCAAGTTTTTGATAGACCTCAACGAATCCCTTTTTTTTGAAAGACGACTCCGAAATATCTACGATACAATCTATCCAAATATCAAGAACGCTGGTTGTACCATCGTAGATGCTGGGGCAAATAAAGGGCAAACCATCGATTTTTTTCTTAAAACAAACCCCAAATGCACCATTTATGCCTTTGAACCCAACAAAACTTTGTTTGATGGCTTGGCTCAAAAGTATGCTCACAATGCCAATATCAAACTCTTTAACTTGGGCGTGAGCAACCACAATGGCGAAAAACTATTTCACCAAAACATACTCGACTACACTTCGACATTCGAGGATTTGAATATGCAGTCGAGCTATCTCGACAATAAATCCAGAATCTTGGGCGTCGATAAGTCGCAAATTAATACGTCGTCTTACCTTGTCAAAACCATTAATTTATCCACGTTTATCAACACTGAAATTTATAATAAAAACGCAATTTCGACCATCGATGTGCTAAAACTTGACGTAGAAGGACACGAATTTGCTTGCCTCGAAGGTTTGTTTGACCAAACGCTCAAACTCAACATCAAAACGATACAACTCGAAAAACACAACGACGATATGTATCTCAACAAAATTCCCTTTGAGCAGATTTTGCAACTCTTGAACCAAAACGGGTTTGAACTCAAAGCAACCATCAAACATGGTTTTGCCAACTTGGACGAAGTGATTTTTGAGAATAGAAATTTACATCAATAAATTAATAATTATGCCTCTATTCATTAAGAATTTTGAAGACAGAAGCCTAAAACAGTCCTGTTTTTTCTCATCACAACGAACACAGAATTTTTTACGACGGCTTTGAGGCATTAAATCACAAAAACAATTAAATGCTGTGTTATCGTTTCTTTTTTTGAAAAGGGTATTTCATCTGCTGCCAAAAACGATGTGGAAATGTTTCGACTTGCCCAAAACCCAATTTGATGTCCTTGCCATTTGAGGGTATGTAGGCGGTTTTGAAGAGATAATCCCAGAGGCTTAGCGTCAATCCAAAGTTTGCGCCTTTGGCGTTTGGGAGTTCTTTGGCGTGGTGCCAAATGTGCATTTGCGGGTTATTAAAAATGTATTTGAACACGCCCAGCCGTAGGTTGATGTTGGCGTGGTTGAGATGCCCGACAGCTAAGGTAAACATGTGAACGACAAAAAAATCGTCGATACCAAATCCAATCATTGCCAAAGGCACGTATTCCAAAGTGCGGTAAACGATGGTTTCGCCCCAATGGTAGCGAAAATGACCCGCAAAACCCATCTGCTCAATGCTGTGGTGAACCTGATGAAAAGACCACAAAAAAGGGTTTGAATGAAACAGACGGTGAACGTTCCACTGAATAAAATCTCTTGCCACAAACAACGTAAGCCATTGAACCCAAGTGGGCAAAGCAGCAACGCTCACCGAAACAATATTGCTGATGCCAAACACATTAAACAAAAAATCATTAAAAAGGCTCACGGCTACGTTGCTCACGGCGTTGTAGATAACCAATGAGAACACAAAAAAGTTGAAGAACATATAAAACCCATCGAGCCAAAAATCTCGGCGAAAGATGGCTTGCTCCTCACGCCAAGGAAACGCCAACTCCAAAAGCCAAACAAAAAGCGACAAACCCAAAAGCCAGTAAAAATAATTATGCCACGAGGGGTTCAAGATTTCGTTGGTCAGATAGTTGAAGTAGCCCACATAGCCATTGACAAAAACATCGAAGTAGGTGTTCATTAGTAAAGATTAGATTTATTTCAAACTGTGCAAAGGACATAAACGAACAAGCAACTCGGTAAAGTATAACACCAAACGTTTTTTAATGCCTTTTTTTTAAATAGAAAGTTTGTAAGACACCGACGGAATAATTGGAAAAAGCACTACTTGACTGAACCTTCCGTTTTGAGTTGGGTAAACCAAATACGGATTTTGCTTGTTATACACGTTATAAATGCCAAAAATCCAAGTGCGTTCGTTGCCCTTTTTGGTCGTTTTGGAGGCAGAGTAAGACACATCTAAGCGGTGATAATTGGGCATTCGCAAGCCATTTCGCTCCAAAATGGCATATCGGTTTTCAAAAAAATCATTGCCGTCTGATGGCAAGCCATAGTTGCTGTCGTAGGGCAAAACGCCTTGATAAACGCTTTGGGCAACCGTAAACGCATTGCCCGTGTTGAACACAAACACCGCCGAAAACACTCGGTTGCGGCGTGGCTCATAGTTGATAAGCACCGACACGTCGTGCCTTCGGTCGTATCTGAAATCGTAGGTTTTGCCGTTGTTGATTTCGTTGCTCTGCCGAGTGGTCTTGCTTAATGTGTAGCCTATCCAGCCCGACAGTTTGCCCGCTTTTTTTTCTAATAAAACCTCTATGCCTTTTGAAAACCCTTTGCCAACGGCTACCTTATCTTGCCACGAATTGGAAACGCCATATAGATAATTTGCCCCATCTCGATAGTCAATAACCTGATTCATCGTTTTATAATAACCCTCAATGCTCAACAAAAAAAGACCCGACGAACCCAAGTTTTGAAACAATCCCAAAGCCACTTGATTGCCTTTTTGGGGTCGGATTTTGTTGGTCGATGACACCCACAAATCGGTGGGCAAACCCAGCGACGAATTGGCTAACAGGTGAATATATTGAAACAAACGGCTGTAGTTCGCCTTGATAGAAAGGGTGTTATTTGCCAAAAAACGCATCGAAAAACGGGGCTGAACGGTCGGGTAATGCGTGTTTTGAACCCGATATAGGTTGCCTCTAATGCCTGCATTGATTGCCCAGCGGCTCGAAACTTGCCACTCGTCTTCGGCATAAATGGCAGCATCGATGCTTTGTAAATAATCTCTGTTTGATGAAACGGTATCGACATCAAAGCTGTTGAGTTGGAGGGTTTCGGGTTTAAATTCCAGTGCCGAAAGTTTTGCTCCAAACCTGATGTTGTGGCGTTCAAAATGGCTGTCTGTAAAATCTATCTTAGCCGTAAAATCATTAATTCCCGAGCCTATGCGGAGCGTTTGTTGGTAGTTGGTATTCTTGATGTTGTAGCGTTGGTTGTAGGCATACTGGCTGTAACTGATTGTTGTATTTGAAAATATTTTGGCGTTGATGAGTTTGTTCCAACGCAAAACTGCCGTTTTGTTGCCCCAAGTAAAATTGTATTTGACTTGGTTTCTGGCTTGTGGCAATTCATTAAACGAAAATCTGTCGCTGCCAGAATAAAAACTCAGAAACAATTGATTTTTTGGGTTGATTTTATAATTTATCTTGGCATTAAAATCATAAAACCGATAACCAAGCGTAAAATCTTGCGTCGAAACGGTCAATAAAGTCGTAAAAACATCAACCCAACTTCGCCGCCCCGAGACGATTACGGAGCATTTATTTTTGACAATGGGTGCCTCAAACGTGTAGCCCAAAGCCAAAGGCGACACCGAAATGCTTTGCTGGCGTTTTTGGTTGTTGCCTTCCTTCATCGTAACTTCGATGACCGACGAGAGCCGCTCGCCAAAACGGGCAGGCAAATCGCCCTTCCAAACCTTGACGTTGCTCACGGCATCGGTGTTGAAAACCGACAAAAAGCCAAATAAATGATTGACATTATAAACAGGCACGCCATCTAAAAGTATGAGGTTTTGGTCGGGTGTGCCACCACGCACAAACAGACCTGCCGAGCCTTCGCTGCCTTGCTTGATGCCCGGAAGGAGCTGCAAAGTCCGTATCAAATCAGATTCGCCACCCAAAGCGGGCATTTTTTTGACCGATAGCATCTCAATTTCATTGACACCAATCTCCAGCGAACGGATTTTTTGGGCGTTGGAGCTACGCCTCGATGCCTTGATTTCGATTTGCGAAAGGGTATTTTGATTGACCAAAAGGGCAACATCTAAACGGACATCGGTTGATGAATTTATTTTTTTTATCGTTTTTTCATAGCCCAG
>JAYWHZ010000010.1:0-6102 GCA_043777395.1 Bacteroidota bacterium | reverse complement strand
TTCGTATGAAGCTTTGTTTGGGTTTGATTGACCTTAAAAGTTAGAATCAAATTTTAATATATTTCGTCAAATAAAAAACCAAATTTCCCAAAAAAACGAACTTCAAAACCCCCAACGCACGCCCACCTGCGGCTGATGGTAGGCAAAAAAATTAATATAAATATCTTTGTCAAATGGAATAAGTGCCTGACCCGAATACCCCAAAATAACCGCCACGGGAAACTTGCCGTCAAAATGCTGCCCAAAATCATACTGCACATTCGCCGCCACGCCCGCCGCAAACCGATGGTTTATTACCGATTTATCCACTTTGCTCACCCACCTATCTATCTCAAAAGTAGAAACCAAATGGCTGCTGCGGGCAAAATTATACCCCACATTGCCCTCAAAACCCAACGTAACGCCCTTATACAGCCTATAATTGATGCCGTAGCCCGTTTGCAAAGTAGCCACACGCTCAAAATACACGTGGTTATAAAACCCCAGCACTGCCGTTTGATACCTACGCCCACGGTCGGTTTTGTACCTATTGCGCTCGGCACCCACGCAAAACCCCACGTTTTTTGGGAAATGAAACCCATTTAACGTCGCATTCTCAAATTTTATTAGCGGCACAGGGCGATACTCCTCCACACGCACCGACCATTTATTTGCCTTTGCGGCATCGTTTTGTGCCAATGCCGAATAACTACTAATTATCACCAAAAAACCTATGGCGATGCTTTTAAATAGATTGTCCATTTTGTTTATTATTTTAAAAAAAACTAATAATTAATTAAGGGTTGTATTGAAAACAAATCATAATATTCATTTCGTCTTCGCTGGTGATGCCGTCGGTTATCATTTTGTTGGTCGTATTTGTGTAGCGCACGATGGTACGCAGCCCTTCGCCCGCCTCCAAAACCAGTGGCGTAGCAAAGGTTTTTACCACAGGATTTTCGTAGTCTTGCGACGAATACACCTCTTCGCCGTTGCGTGCGCCGCCCACAATCACTACCCTGAATAAAAAATGTATGACCGAAAACGGTGATAAAGACAAAATAATTATAAATGGTGTTGAAATTCCCGTTGGGCGGTTGTATCGGTTGCTGGTGGGCGGGTTTTTGGGGTAAATATTTTTTATAGATTGCAAAATTCTGAATGTAAAATCAAAGATACTTGAAAAATGACATAATTTTTTCATTTTATTTCAAAAACTTTGAGGTCAAATATTTGATTTTCGTATATCATTTGCCAATTTTTTGTGAGTGTGTTGTTGGTTTCGTTGGTAGAGTTCCAGACAAAATAGTAGTCTATCTCATTGTCTTTGAGCATTTTGAGCGGTTTGTTTTCAATTGATTTTTCGCTATATTCGCCCAAAAAATGCCCTTTGGTCAGGAGTGCAATGTAGGTCATGCGTTCTACCGAAGTATAATATTGGGCATCGGTCGAGGTATTAAAAGAAACGATTTTTTTGCCTTCAAACTGCTTTGTGTGTGCCAAAATTTGTGCCAAACGGTGCATGTCGTTGTAGAGCAGGTACGAATTTTGAACACAGATAACGGGCGTTATTAAAATCGTTTTGAGCGAAAAATCGAACCTTCGGGCAGTCATCACATCTTTAAACGGCGTAGAAAGAAAAGCGATGCCGATAAGGATTTTAAGAACTACAAATATCGTTTCTTTGAATTTTTTGGGCTGCCAATCGTCTATAAGCCAGCAGGTGAGCAGCAGCCAAAGCCATTGCGTAGCCCAAAAATAACGTTGCCCCACAAACACCAAACCATAACCCAGATAGATAAAAAAAATGGTTATAATGGCTACTATCAAGAAATTATGGTTGATATATTTGCTTTTTTTCAATGTTTTAAATTGCCATGAAACAAACCAAATCACTAAAAAAACAGACCCAATATGTTTGCCAAATTCCAAATAAAAAATTGCTTTTGCGTTTTCTTTGAGAATAAAATGCAGATACAACCTAAAATTTTGCAGGGTAGAAAACGGTTGCCATCGGTTGGTTTTGGGCAAAAGTTGGTGCGTGTCGTCCCAAAAACTGACCGAATGCTCGTCGGGCAACGGCAAAACAGGCATCATCTGCCAAATATTGACGATAGACTGCGAGGGGTTTGTGTGTGGATTGCGAACAGCAAAAAAATCCGATGCCGAGAGCGAAGTCGTTTGAAACACACCAAATTTGTGGGTCAAACATGCCGACCAAAGACCGCAAACCAACAAAAAAACCAAGATATTTTGAGCATAATACCAAACTATTTTTTTTGATATGCTCTTGTTTTGAAGCCAAAAAACGAGCATAACGCTTGTAAACTGAACCAAAAAAAACGCCAAACCAAAATATTTACTCAGATACAGCCCTGAACCAATCAAACCGATTATGGGTATCTTTTTGGTCAATAAATAGTCGAAACCAAACGCCAGATAGTAGATTTCTAAAACCAAAAAAACCAAAAAAAACACGTCGCCGCCTTGATAAATCGCCGCATTGACCGATACAAAAAACGCCGTCAAAAAAGCAATATATTGATAAATGTGATTTGAAAAAGATAACTTCTTGCCGATTTTTAAGGTCAATAAAACAATAAAAAAACCAACAATCAACTGCATAATTTTAAATGCAATCAACTGATTAGTAATGACTTTAATAAACAATGCCAGCACCCAGCAAGGCAGCGGCGACCACACGCCATTGACCGCCGAAAGCCAATGTCCAGCACCATATTTTTGGGCAATGCTCAGATAGCTTATCACGTCGGAGGCATAAAACTGATGCTGCGTCAAACACAACAACGCCAAACTCAAAACAACATAAAACGCCAACGCAGGCTCAAACATTGATTTGTCGAAAAACCAGCGGCGAATCATCGATTATGCGTTGATAGAAAAACGAAAAACCCGTTTGTGCCAACTTTTTTCGGCGGCTACAATCCACTGTTCGGACAAATCGCCTTTGGTCAATATCAAATTATTGACAACGATGGTCTGCAAATCAACGCTTTTATCGTCTATCAAGGACTGAAAAGTGTGTTTATCGGCGGTTTTTATCTGTTTTTGGGCGTCAAAGTAGGCAATATTAAATCTATCAAACAAATCAACGTCCAACTTTTTACCAATTGTCTGCATCACATGTACCGATTTATCGATAGAGCAGCCCGAAGCCGCATGGTGATTTTGGTTTACGCCCAAGACGATAAAATGGTCTAAAACGATTTGGAAACCCGCCTCCAAACTCTGGTCGTGTGCCGTCCATTCGCCCACAAACGAGGTCAAAATATCATTGAGCCAAACCTTTTCTGCGTTTGAAAAGGGGCGTTTGCTTTGGTAAATCCATATTTTGGCGGCATTGGGCAATTGTTCAAAACCTATAAGCATTGGAATGGTGTTTATTTTTGCAAAATTACAGTTTTTGAACACAAAACCAAAGAACTATTGTCAAATGTTGTTTGTTTTTTGAGGTAGCCCACGACATAAAAGTGGTTTTATTTTGACAAACCGCAAAAAACGAGTAGTTTTGCAAACAGCGTTTGACCTAAATCAAGCATTTTAAATTTTATTTTGGCTTATTTTCTTATCATTATCACGGCTTTGGTGGGTTCGTTGCTCACTTTTTTTTCGGGTTTTGGATTGGGAACACTGCTCACGCCCGTGTTTGGTCTGTTGTTTCCCATTCAAATTGCGGTGGTCTGTACGGCAATTGTCCACTTTTTAAACAATATATTCAAACTTTTTTTGGTCTATAAACACATCGATTCAACCATCTTTTGGCGATTTGGTTTGCCTTCTGTCGTGGCTGCTTTTGGCGGTGCGTGGCTTCTAAAATCGCTGAGTATGCTCAATGTCGAGTTTGATTTTGAGGTGTTGAATGGCGTTTTTTCAACCACTTTATTAAATATTGTGATGGGCGTAGTCATTATTTTTTTCGCTTGTTTCGACCTTATCCCGTCGTTAGAACACTTGACTTTTGACAAGAAATACATGATTTTTGGGGGTTTGTTGAGTGGTTTTTTTGGTGGTCTATCGGGCAACCAAGGGTCTTTGAGGGCTGCCTTTTTATCCAAAACAGGTTTGCAAAAACACGCCTTTGTAGCCACAGGCACAGCCATTGCGTGTGGCATCGACACAAGCCGATTGTTAGTATATAGCCAATTGATACACCAAAACACTGCCAAAATAGAAATGTTACCCATCGTTTTAGCCACTTGTTCGGCGTTTGTTGGGGCTTATTTGGGACATAAATTATTAAAAAAAATAACCTTCAATGCCCTTAAATATTTTGTCGGTACGTGTCTGTTGGTCTTCGGATTGTGTTTAATATTTGGGGTGTTATAATTTTTTTAATAAATTAAAATATTGAATAAGAATTAATTAAAAATTTTAAAATAAAAAATATGTTGAGAAAAAAAATTGTTGCAGGAAATTGGAAAATGAATACCAACGCCCAGAAAGCGGCAACGTTGGTTGATGAGTTGCTTCAAATTTATAATGAAAATGCCGATATTTCTTGCACGTTGGTGCTTGTGCCGCCTTTTGTGTTTGTTCAAAAAATCGGCGAGCGTCTTGCCCAAACGCCCTTGCTACTTGGCGTTCAAGATTGTAGCCAACACGCCGTGGGGGCTTATACGGGTGAGGTTTCGGCGGCAATGGCTGCATCGGTCGGTGCCAAATATGTGCTGATTGGACACAGCGAACGCCGCACAAATTTTGGCGAAAACACGGCGATTTTAAAATCCAAATTAGCCCAATGTCTGGCACAAAATCTCACGCCCATATTTTGCGTTGGCGAAACGCACGCAGACCGAAACGATGGTTTGCATTTTGAAGTCATTGAGCAGCAACTCACCGATGTTTTGAGTGCATTGGAAACCGCCGATTTGGCAAAGATAGTGCTTGCCTACGAACCCGTTTGGGCTATTGGTACTGGTCTGACGGCTACGCCCATGCAGGCACAAGAGATGCACCAATTTATTAGAAAAACGCTTGCCCACATAGCGACCGACGAGCGTTTGGCGTCGCAGACGAGTATTTTGTATGGTGGCAGCTGCAACGCCAAAAACGCCAAAGAACTGTTTTGTCAAACCGACATCGACGGCGGATTGATTGGCGGGGCATCGCTCGTGGCACAAGATTTTATGGCTATTGCTTGCTCTTTTTAAAAAAATAAGGACTGTAAAACAAATTTTCTAAGTATCAATTTTGGAGAGGTAGCCCAGTTTGTAGAAGTCTAAGAGTAGCATTTTGGGTTTATTGCTTTTGAGGTTCGACTCGATGTTTTGTTCAAAGGCATCAAAAAGTATGACAATGGGTTTTCTCAGTCCCAAATTTTTCATTGAATAATAAAATTTTAGGAGTTCGGTATCGGCTGCAATATTGGTTGTGGGGTGTTTTTTGTGTATATAATAAATGTTTTCGATGCTTCGTTTTATTTTTTTTATGAAATGCTCTGTCGGGTCTAAACCGATGTGGATCAAGGGGTTATCTATGTGTATGATGTTGATGTTGTGGCGTTTGAGTTCCAATCCAAACAAGGTATCTTCGTGTCCGTAGCCTTTTATGTCTTCGGAGAAGGTGATTTTGTTGATGACGGATTTTGAAATCATAAAATTGTGGGTTGTAAATGATTTGTAGGGCGATGTGGTGCGGATTTCGGCTGTTTTGACTTCTCTTTTCACGCCGTAGTACCAACGCAAGTGCATCGTCTTGTCTTTTGGGGGCTGCTGTTTGTAGGTTGTGCCGCCGCATACCACGCCTTTTTGGGTGTTGGTGCAGGTCAGGAGGTAGTTTTTGATGTAGTATTTTGAAGGCACTTCGGAGTCGCAATCCATAAACAACAAGTGGTCGTAGTGTGCCTGAGATGCCAGTTGGTTTCTGATTTTTGCCCGTCCAATGTTTTCGTCCAGCTCTTGGTAGTGTACGCTTGGCATGCTTCCTAAAGACTGGTTTAGGGTGCGAAAATGAGCCGTTGAGCGGTCGTCTATCAGGTTTATCTCGAAGTCTATCTGCTCGGCTGTTGCCTGCGTGTGGAGTTCTTGAACGAGTTTGACGATGCTAAAATTATAAACAGGTATCAAAATGGAGAGCATATTTTTTTGATTGTTTAAATGTTTA
>JAYWHZ010000009.1:0-6107 GCA_043777395.1 Bacteroidota bacterium | reverse complement strand
CCTTTGGTATCGGTAAAACGGAAATCAACAAACTTGCACTATATTGACAACTGTAACAGATGCGTCAGGCTATTATCAATTCAATAACTTAGCACCAGCAAACTATTCGGTTGGATTTACACCGCCAGCGGGATATATTTTTACCACCCAAGACGCTACCGGCTCTACCGATGCCAACGACAGCGATGTAAATCCATCAACAGGACGAACCATTACCACAACCATCGTAGCAGGCGAAAATGACCCCACCTGGGATGCAGGTATCTATCTCCAATCCACCATAAAAAGCAGTTTGGGCAACAGGGTATGGAATGATTTAAACAAAAACGGCATCCAAGACCCCAACGAAACTGGCGTAGCTGGCGTAACTGTTACGCTCTATGCAGCCAATGGCACAACCGTGATAGCAACCACCACAACCGATGCTTTTGGAAATTATATTTTTAATAACTTAGATGCTGGTAGCTATGTGGTCGGATTTTCTAATCTACCAGCAGGGTTTCAACTCACCGGCAACGACGCAGGAGGAGTCAATGATGCGACAGATAGCGATGCCAATCCTTCTACTGGCAAAACAGTCATCATCAACTTGGGTGCAGGCAAAAACGACCTCACTTGGGACGCAGGCATCTATCAAACCTCGGATGCCAACACGGCTGGATTAGGAAATTTTGTTTGGAACGATACAGACAAAGACGGCTTGCAAGACCCCAACGAACAAGGCGTGGCTGGTGTAACGGCATTGCTCTACAACAGTGCAGGCGTAGTAATTGCTTCGACGACAACCGATGCAACAGGTTATTATCAGTTTACCAATTTGCCCGCAGGGACTTACAGCGTTGGATTTTTCAACTTACCCAAAGACTACATCTTCACATCGGCTGATGCAGCTGGCTCTACCGATGCCAACGACAGCGATGCCAATCCTACGACAGGACGCACGCCAACAGTAACCTTAGCCGCAGGCGAATTTAACCCATCGTTGGATGCGGGCATCGTCAGACCCACTATAAATTCTGGATTGGGTTCTATCGGAAACTATGTTTGGAACGATACCAACAACAACGGCATTCAAGACCCAACAGAAATCGGTGTCTCAAATGTATTGGTAACGCTCTACGATGTCAATGGCAACGCTTTGGGTACAACGGTTACAAACGCACAAGGAAATTATATCTTTAATGGCTTGCCTGCGGGGCAATATCAAGTTGGGTTTTCTAATTTGCCAGCAGACTATGTGGCTTCTCCTCAAAATCAAGGTACAAACGATGCCAACGACAGCGACGTAACCGCAGCCACAGGCAGAACACAAATCATAAGCCTTGCTACGGGCGAAAACAATACGACACTCGATTTGGGTATTCACAATGCCAATGCTTTGGCTGGATTGGGCAATTACGTCTGGAACGATGCCAACAGCAATGGTATTCAAGATGCTGGAGAATTGGGCGTGGGAGGTGTATCTGTTACCTTATACAACAGTGCTGGTGCTGTCATTGCCAACACAACAACTTCCGCCAATGGCTACTACGAATTTAGAGGCTTGACGCCGGGCGTTGAGTATGTGGTCGGTTTTGATAACCTACCCGCTGGATATTCATTCACAAGCCCAAACCAAGGTACAAACGATGCCAACGACAGCGATGCCAATGGCAGTGGCAGAACAGGCTCATACATCTTGGCTGCCAATGAATTTAACAGCTCGGTTGATGCAGGTATTGTCTCTTCGACGGCTCAACTCGGCGATTTCGTTTGGTTTGATGCCGATAGCGACGGCATTCAAGATGCCAACGAAACAGGTCTCGCAGGTGTTTTGGTTACTTTGTTTGATTCGAACGGCAATCCAGTGGCAACTGCTATCACAGACGACAACGGCAAATATTTATTCCCAAATCTTGCTCCCGGAACATACACTGTCGGATTCTCAAACTTACCTGGTGGCACTGCATTCAGCCCATCGACACAAGGCAACAATACGGGTTCGGATAGCAATGTCAATCCAACGACAGGTCGCACGGCACCGATAGTCTTAGTATCTGGCAGCAATAATTTGAGCGTCGATGCTGGCATAATGCCTAAACCTTCGGCTGGCTTGGGCGATTACGTCTGGTTTGACAGCGACAGAGATGGTGTTCAAGACCCGGGCGAAGCCCCTATGGCTGGTGTTACGGTGATGCTCTACGATGCCACTGGTACAACGGTGATTGCTATGGCAGTTACCGACAGCAGAGGGCGTTATAGTTTTACCGATTTGCCAGCGGGTAGCTATCGAGTGCGTTTTGGTAATTTGCCTTCGGGTTTCAAATTTACAGCATCAAACTCGACTTCGGGCAATGACCTAAACGACAGCGACGCAGATGTCAATTCGGGTTTCACGGGTGTATATACCTTAGCAATAGGCGAATACAACCCAAGCGTAGATGGTGGCATTCAGACAGACCCAACATTGCCCGTAGAGTATGTGAGCATCAATGTTAGTGTTACGAATGTGAAAGAAGTATTGATAAAATGGGTAACAGCCACAGAAACCAACAGCGATTATTTTGAAATTCAAAGGGTTCAAAACATAGGTGAAACACCCGAATTGGTAACAATCGTCAGGGGAAAAGGAACTTTTTCGGGCATATCGGCATATCAAAAAATAGATAAAATGCCATTGCAAGGCAAATCTTATTACAGGTTGGTTCAGTATGATTTTGATGGCAGAACCTCGGAGAGTCGTTGGTTTGAGGTTAATTTGGATAAAAAAGCCATTCAATTTGATGCTTCGGTCTATCCAAATCCGACAACCAGAAGCCAAGATTTGAACCTTCAAATCAGTTCGACTGCCGACAATGTGAGTGTTTCTATCGAAAATGAATTGGGGCAGACGGTATATACCAAGTTTCAATGTTTTGAAGCCGATGGCACCGTTCAGCTCGTCGTTCCGACCAACAACTTGGAAGAAGGCATTTATTTTATCAAGATACGAAACAGCGAACAAAACGTGGTTAGAAAAATTGTGATACAAAAATAAAGTCATAAAAAGGATTTAACACCGTTTAATTATTCAAAAATCTCGTTGGGTTTCAATACTCGACGGGATTTTTTTGTTGAAATGGGATTGTATGAAAAACGATTGATTAAAAAAATGTTGTCGATATATTAAATTAAACAATTATTTTTGCCCTTCAAAACACGTTCGATACACACATTATGCGCCATTCAATCCAAAAAAAATTAGTACTACTTTTTATAATCGGTCTTCAAATGGCTTGCCTCCAAGCCCAAACAAAATCTTTGACCCTCGACGACGTGTGGGCAAGCCGTAAGTTTTCGCCTATGCCGCTCGTGGGTGTCAATTCGATGAACAACGGCAAGCACTACAGTTCGCAAACCGCTGATAATCAAGGCAAAACTTGCATCGTAAAATACGATTTTGCATCGGGAAATGCCATTGATACCATCTTAAAAAATGTTGATTTGGTTAATGAAAAAGGCGAGATAGTAGCCTTCGACGACTACAAATTTAATGGCGATGAGTCCAAAATCTTGTTTTCTGCCGATACCGAACCCATTTATAGACGCTCTTCGAAAGAAAATTATTATCTCTATGACCGCAACACCAAAAAAACCATTTTCTTATCCAAAAATGGCAAACAATCTTTGGCAACCCTTTCGCCCAATGGCAAACAAGTGGCTTTTGTGAGACAAAACAATATTTTTGTCATGGATTTGAACGCACTCGAAGAACGCCAAATTACAAGCGATGGCAAACGCAATCAAATCATTAATGGCTCGACGGATTGGGTGTATGAAGAAGAATTTGAGTTCGCAAAAGCCTTTTATTGGTCGCCCGATGGTTCCAAAATCTTGTATTATCGGTTTGACGAAAGCCAAGTAAAAGAATTTGTGATGCCCATTTACAACGGTCTCTATCCCGAAAACTATACCTACAAATATCCAAAAGCAGGCGAAGACAATTCCAAAGTTACGCTTTTTGTAAAAAATTTGGAGACCGACAAAACCACGCAAATCAACACTGGAACCCAAGAAGACCAATACATTGCCCGTGCTGGCTGGACAAAAGACGGCAACACCCTTTGGTTTCAACGCCTCAACCGCCTCCAAAATCATCTCGAACTCTGCTTTGCCAATGCACAAACGGGCGAGAGCAAAATCATCGTAGAAGAAAAAAGCCCAACTTGGGTCGATGTAAACAATAACCTCACTTTTTTGGGCAATGGCAAGCAATTTGTATGGACCAACGAGACCAAAACAGGCTTCAACCACAGCTATCTCTACGACATATCGGGCAAACTCCTCAATCCAATCACACAGGGCAATTGGGAAATAAGCGAATTTTATGGCATCGACGAACAAAAAAAAATCTTGTATTATAGTTCAACCGAACAATCTACGACCGAAAGGCATTTGTATCGTGTACAGTTAGATGGTAAAAACAAAACAAAATTATCTTCCAAGAAAGGCAACAACGAGGTCTTATTCAGCACAGATTTTTCGCACTACATCAACACACATTCCTCTGCCAATTCGCCCTATGTGGTCTCGATACATGCTGCAAACGGCAAAGAACTTCGCTTGGTTCAGGATAATAAAACCGTTTTGGAAAACATGCAAGCCTATGGTTTTTCGCCCGTAGAGTTCAGCACCCTCAAATCTGCTGATGCCAAAACCGACCTCAACACCTATTTCATCAAACCTAAGACCTTTGACCCAACTAAAAAATATCCCGTCTTGATGTATGTTTATGGAGGACCAGGCAGCCAAAACGTCATCGACCGATGGGGCGGCTCAAACTACGTCTGGTTTCAATATCTGGCTCAACAAGGCTACATCGTGGCTTGTGTCGATAACCGTGGAACGGGAGCAAAAGGCGAAGCATTCAAAAAAATCACCTACAAACAACTTGGCAAATACGAGACCGAAGACCAGATAGCGGCAGCCACTTATTTTGCGACGTTGCCCTTTGTCGATGGCAAACGCATCGGTATTTTTGGGTGGAGCTACGGCGGCTACATGGCAAGTTTGTGCATTACCAAAGGGGCAGAAATTTTTAATTTGGCAATAGCCGTGGCTCCCGTCATCAATTGGAGATACTACGACAGCATCTATACCGAGCGTTTTATGCAAACGCCGCAACTGAACCCCGAAGGCTATGACACCAATTCGCCATCGACACACGCCAACAAACTCAAAGGAAACTACCTCATCATTCATGGCACAGCCGACGACAACGTCCACTTTCAAAACTCGATGGTGATGGCAAAAGAATTAATCAAAAACAATAAAAAATTTGACTTAGAGGTCTATCCCGACAAAAATCATGGCATCTATGGTGGCAAAACACGCCTTCAACTGTTTACCAAAATGACCGACTATCTGACCAAAAATTTATAGAAATAAAAAAATCGTTCTACCGCATTAATTTGACTGATTTGCAACCGTTTTGGTTGTCAATTCGGTGCGTCAAACCTTGGACGTTTATTGATTTTACCGCACCAATTTCACCGATTTGTAGCCGCTGATATTCAAAAAATAGATGCCTTGTTTAAACTCTGTGAGGTCAATTTCGAGCCCCTCTGCCGTGAGTTTTTGCTTGCCATCTTGCGTTGTGTGTTGCGTTTGCCAATGTAGCAATTTTTTTTATTTGTTATTCAAAAAAATATTTTTTTTTATTTTTTAAAGTTTAAAAATAAATTTTTGCTTGCTATGTGGTGTTGTGGTTGTAAAATTAATAAAAGTTTATGTATTGGGAATAAATTTAGGGTTCAAATTCAAATTGAATTGTTGGTGTGGAGAATGCTTTTATTTCAACAAATCTTGGGTAAAAAAACCACCAAACCCACCACAGCCGACGCAATGGCTATGACCAAAACGGCACCCGCCGCAATGTCTTTTATCTGGCCAATCGTGGGGTCGAAGTTGGGATTTATGTGGTTGCAAAGTTTTTCTATGGCAGTATTTATCAATTCGGCACCGATGACCGAGCCAAAACAAAGCACCATTGCAATCCATTCGGCACTCGAAAGGCTGTAATAAATGCCCAAACCGATGACCAAAACCATTGCCAAAACGTGAATTTGAAGGTGAGTTTCGGTTTTTAA
>JAYWHZ010000008.1:0-6129 GCA_043777395.1 Bacteroidota bacterium | reverse complement strand
TTATCCAAACCCATTTACCAACCAACTGAATCTTGATTTTAGGGATTTGAAATCTCAAATAATTCAGGTTCAACTGATTGGTAATCAAGGGCAAACGGTTTATAAATCCATTCAAAACACAAGATTTGAGCAACTTTTGACCATTGATGTTTCGGGTTTTCAACAAGGTTTGTATCTGCTCAAAATCGATGGTTTGGAAAGCAATCTGCATGTGATTAAAAAGATGGTGAAGCGATAATTTTGCATTTGTTTAGTCGTTGTTTATTTTGAGTTTGAGTTGTTTGGCATTGATGCAGACGAGGCTATCTTGTTTGAGTTGATATATTTTTTGGTCTAAGGTGTTGTGTTCATTTTGGTCTGAGTTGTT
Organism: Bacteroidota bacterium; assembly: GCA_043777395.1. Taxonomy (GTDB): domain Bacteria; phylum Bacteroidota; class Bacteroidia; order UBA7662; family JAYWHZ01; genus JAYWHZ01. The sequence goes on along the minus strand of JAYWHZ010000008.1, from coordinate 5,762 downwards.
GTCTTCGTCTTGGTGTTGGTAATAGATTTTAGGGTTTTCGATGTCGTAAAAGGCATTGTTGTTGAGTTTGAGCTGTGTGTCTTTGGGGATAAAAATTTCTAAGGTAATGGATTGGTTTCTAAATATGGCTTGATTGATAAACTTCATTTCTCGTCCCAATTGCAAAATGCTATCTCGCAAATCGACCTCAAAATCAAACATTTGGGCATATTGTTGAGCCATTTGGTCGTTTGGTCCTCTCGATTTTTTAATTTTTTTGACTATGATTTCATTGCCTAAGCCATTTTTTGACTTGATGATGATGTTTAAATTTCGGTATCGATTGGCTTTGTAGTCGGGCAAATTGATTTGGAGCAAGCGGTTGTTTTTGGGCATCAAAAAAGTTTTGGTCTCAATAACTTCGTTCTCTTGGGCAAAATCGGTTGCTATATAAGTTCCCATCGTAAAAGATACGAAGATGCAGCAGAGCCACGAGGCAAACAAACCCAATAAACCATTGGCATTGATGATAGAACGCCTAAATATCAAACGAATACCTACATAGAGCAAGTAGAGCGTTGGAGCAAATATGAGCCAAAACAAAATGATATACGCCAAAAAATTGCTTGTGTTGTTGCCCATAAAATTGTGTAGAGGAATTGGGGAAAAATGACTGTTAGACGATACGCCAATCAACAAACCCAACGACATAAACACCAAAAGTACCCAAGGAATGCTTATCAACAAACACACAATGCCCAAAAATAACCGCAGCAAAGGTCCAATTGCCCGAATACTATTCTCTATCAGCTCGCCTACGATACCCAAGGCTTGCGGTCGGCTGCTGTGCATCAAAACCGCTTGCTTGGCGGCACTAATTTGCTCAATGTTGGCTTGGTTGCCTTTCATCTCTATTTTTTCGATTAATGTCTCTGCCAAAGGCATCGAAAACCATAAAATAATGTAAGCTATCAATCCAAAACCGCCAAAAATAGTGGCAAATACAAATAAAACCCTAACAACCGAAGCGTCAAGACCAAAATAAGCACCCAAACCGCTCGAAATGCCGCCCAATATCCGACCGTCGGCGTTGCGATACAAACGGCTGCGTTTGGGCAAATGGCTGTAACCACTCGCCGCCCAAGTCTTTTTGGGCATCGCCACAGCCAAAACCAGATAGGCAACAAACGTAAAACCACCCAAAAAAACCAAAGCCGCAAACACCACACGCACCAACACCGGGTCTAAACCCAGATAGCCCGCCAAACCCCGACACACACCCGCAACGACCTTGTCGTCGGTGATTTGATAAAGCCGCTGCGGTTCTAAAACATTGGTATTCTCCAAAATTTTCTGGCTGTCTGTCGTCGATTTTGGTTCAAATAAATGACTGTCGTCGGTGTGGTCTGTATCCAAATCGAACTCTTGCGGCATGCCCATTTCCTGGCGAATGGTCTCGATGTCTTGAAGTTCGATGACTTGCCGCTGGCTTTTTTGTAGCATCTGCTGAAATTTTTCGGCTATCCGGGTTTCAATGTCTCTCACAATTTCGTCGCCATCTTCAAACTTTGAAAAATGACGTTTCAAAATGTCGATGTAAGATTTCAATTGCTCGAAGGCAGTTTCTTCGATGGTAAACACACTGCCAACCAAATTGATAGAGTAGGTTTTATTCATGGTTTTTGGATAATTGAATAGGGTTTTGGGTAGATGAAAATGAAGGCTGTTGGGGTGTTTCCTTACCAACGATATAAGTTACAGAAGTGAGCAATTCGTGCCAAGTTTGGTCTAATTCCCTCAAAAAAATTTCGCCTTGCGGCAATGCTAATCGGTAGTATTTGCGTGGCGGACCCGACGTAGATTCTCGCCAGCTATATGCCAAAATTTCGGATTTGTGAAGCCTGCTCAACAAGGGATACAAAGTACCCTCAACAACAATAATCTGTGCCAGCTTCAACTCCTCTATCAGGTCGGAGGCATACACTTCTTTGCCTCGCTCAATAATTAATAAGATGCAATATTCCAAAATGCCTTTACGCATTTGAATTGCGGTGTTTTCTATATTCATGTCATATTTTAATATTTTTTAGTTTAATTTTTTGTCCCTCATTCAAGCGTTGTGCCTAAACAAGCAATAAAATACATAAAATAACCGCATCAAAGGCAAGAATAAAACATAACAACAAGCCATCAAACCCATAGCAATATCTGGCGATGAGTCAAAATAAAAGATTGTATCGACAAATATCCTACTGCCTATACCTTGGAGAGTTGCCAAATAATTTAGAATAGTGTGCATTGCTTGTTTTTTTTTATTAAACTTAGAATTGAAAATACAAAAGTACTATGTATTACCTAATAATAGGTAATGTATTTTTTTAATTCCTTACAAATTATTTTTTATTTTAATTGAACTCGTTGAGCAGATTCAAAAGATGCCAATATCAAGCAAAATAAACGAAATACAAAGCAAAAAATCAAAATACAGAACCCTATGAATAAAAACTTCTACAAATCTCGATTCAAAATCGAATGTGTTGTTGCTTGGCTCGATACCTACAAAAGGCTCTTAGTACGTCTTGAATATCCCTCCAAAAACTTCAAATCGTGGCTCTACACCGCTGCCTAATCAATTTTAGACACCTAATTAAATAAACATCTTTAATGTTTAGGGTCGGCATTAATGCCAACCCTAAATCAATACCGACCTGCTGGGTTTGTCTTTTACCTCACGAGTTTCAGTGTTTTGTAGCCCGATATATTGAGGAAATAAATGCCTTGTGCGTATTCGGTGAGGTCAATTTCAAAACTATTTTCGTCTTGTTTTAGAGGTATTTCTTTCATTTTTCGCCCTGTTACGTCGGTGAGGATAGCCGACCCTTGCCTCTCCAAAGACCACCCCTGCCCCTCCACGGGAGGGGAATAATTGCCCAAAGTGAGTTTGTACACACCTTGCGAGAGGGTTTGGATTTGTAGTGTATTGGGCAATGGCTTGGGTTCAATGGTGTTCGTAGTTATATTGTTGTCTCGTATTTTGACGAGCCATAAATCTTGTTTGTGGCTGTGGTTGCCCGACGACTGCCCTTGCGAACGCACGCCCTCCGTAGCACCCAAGCACCAATACGTGCCATCGGGCATCGCTACGGCATCTATCAGGTAGTCAAAAGACCTTAAGCCGTTGGTTGCCGAACCAAACAAAGATTTACTTGCTAATTGTCCTTGAAAATTAAATTTATCGATTCGAGCCAATGCCAAATTTGTCGGTTGTGTGAAATCATATCCGCAGGCTATTATTTTGTTGTCGTTGCTTAGGCACATGCCTGCCCCCATGAGGTTGGAGTCGCATTTGAGCCAGAGGGTCGAGCCTGTTTGCATATCCAAACGGCTATATACACCAATGTAAAGCGGAGGCGTGAAACACATCAGGGTTGAGTCTGCATTTGGGTGGTTGATGAGATTAGCGGAGTAGATGAGTGTGCCATCGGGTAGTTTTACAATGTCGATGAGTTTGATACTTCTGTATCGAATCCATGATGAATTGACTCGATGGTAGTTTCCCCATACTGGTACGGCATTGTTGGTTATCTTGACAAAAAAGACCGAACCACTATAACCATTGTTGGGATTATTAGTACTACCACTACCGAGTATGAGCAGATGCCCGTCGTTGGTAGTCTCAATTTTTCTAGCCTGAAATTGATTAAAAAACTGACCCGGAAAATAGATGGTGTTGGAGTAGAGCATCTGCCCATTGGTGAGGTTAAATTTGAGATACCAGGTTACGGGCGTTTGTGTGCTTGCCGATGTTATGAGCGAGCAATCGAAGTCGCTTGATGCTGTTTCGCCTATCATGGCTACCGTTACGCTGTCTATCAGAACCATGTCAAATGGATAATCGTGTTCGGAGCCGCCATAGCTTTTTTCCCATTGTATGTTGCCGTTTGCGTCCAATTTTACGACCCAAGCATCGTATTTGCCTCTGGGTGTTGAGACCTGCCCATCGTTTAAGGGTCCATTATCTGTTACCCTTGCCAGAAAGAGCAAGCCATTGTCGGGTGTGGGTAGAAGACATAAACCGTCGTCGGGCCACTGTGTGCCGTAGTTTTTCGACCACAGTTTGTTGCCTGCGCTATCCAGTCGGGTGATAAAGATATCGTCTAAGGTACCTGAACCAAAGATGTTGGTGATGTCGCCATCGGCAGAATCGGACAAGCCCATCACGGCAATATCGCCATTGGTGGTTCGGACAACATTTACAGGTTGCTCGATTTGGGTGCCGCCCAAACAGCGGTGTTTGAGGTAAGTACCGAGTGCAGGTACGCCAGTTTGTGCAAAGGTGGCGAGAGAAAGGAGAAGGAGGGTTGGTACTCCTAAGCATTTTAAAAAAGGAGAAATCCCCTTAAGCCCCTTAAAAAGGGGGAATTTTTGTTTTTGAATATTATTTATGAGGTTTTTCATTTTTTTAGTTTTGGTGTTAATGGTTTTTTGATTGTTTTTAGTCGGTTGCTTGCTGTCTTTTGTCGGTGCAGATAGAATTGCTGGCGGGTGTGCCGTCGTTGGGTGTGGCATTGGTGGTGTTCATGTACCATTGGTCTATTTCTACGCCTTGGTAGAGTTGGCTGCGGAGGGTGTATGCCTGTGCTGCATTGGTGGTTTTGCCCAGATAGTACCAACGCCATTGGGCTTCGCAAATGGTTCGGGAACCCGATGCAATGCTTGTGTTGGTATTATTTTTGATTATTTGCCAGGAGACGTTGTGCTGTTCTTCGTTGGCGGCTCGGCGTGCTTTGACGTAAATATGATAAACTTGATTTTGACGGGGTTCGTATTGATAGTCAATGTTGGTGCTTGGACTGCAAGCAATGTAGGTGAGAGCATTGGTAAAATCGCAAACATTGGCAGCGTTTGGCACGATGCCTGCATTGGTGGTTTTGTCTATGGTTGCCACGATGGGCTGGGGCGTGTTTGGGTGAGGCAGATAAGCGGGTGCATCGAACAGTTCGGCTTCAAAGACAAAGTTTTTGCTCCAATACATGGGGTGTTTCCATTCGTGCCAATCGTCTAATGGATAAAAAAGTGGTGAGCCGCTGTATGTTCCCGACCGTATGTATCGGTAAACATAGCCCTGTCTTCGGGTTTTGAATTTGAGTTTTTGGTTGTCGATATTGACTGTTACTGCTCTCGTGAGGCTATCGGGTGTTCGGGGTTCTTGGTAGTTTCTACCCCAGTCGGTGTAGCCTATGGCTTGCTGTTTGGGCTGGATGGTGGTGGCTATCAGGTAGTCGTTTGGGTTGTTGGGGTAAATAACAGGCACAGCCAAGCCCCTGCGTGCCACTACCAGCGTACTGTCATAAGGAAAACTGTTTTGGGTAATATAGTCGTATCTGTTTAACTCTGGATAGCCACTCGTGTTTGGATTACCCATTAATAGTTCTCCATTTTGTAGTAGTGGCAAGAACACACGGCTGTTTATGGCTTGTGCGTAGGCAGGCATGGCGAGTTGCCAGATACTGTTTGGGAGTGTTAGCCCTCTGTTTTCGCCGTGTATGCAGAAAAATTCAGCGCCCGTGGTGGCTAATATTTTGAGTAGTCCGAGCCATTCGGCGGGTCTTTTGTTGTGTTGTTCGGTGGTTTCCCAGCCCGCATTGACGAAAGGTGAGTAGAGGTTGTCTTTTTGAGAGGCTGCGGGGTCCAGTTCGCCGAGCCTGCTTTTATTGATGTAGAGCCAGCCAGGTCTTGAGCCATCGAAGCCTGTAAAAGTTCGTCTTTGGGGGTAGAAATCA
>JAYWHZ010000007.1:0-6198 GCA_043777395.1 Bacteroidota bacterium | reverse complement strand
AACAATATTACCAAATTGGCAATGCTGTTCCGCCTTTATTGGCTTGGCATATTGCAAATTCAGTTAAAAATTATTTGGATAATTCAAATTTTTTAGACGTAAACGAAATCAATCAAAAGGCTAAAATCAAACAAACCGAATTTCAAACGACTCTATTTTAATGAATTATCTCAATAAAAGTAAAAAAGCAAAAGCAGTAGTTAAGATCATTAACGAGGCTATTAAAATTTTGGTTTCCGTAGGTATTCCAACTGACGACAAGACACAAAGAAACCTTGAACGTATGGCTATGACTTTTTGGCAGTAGCAGGAGTTACCAAAAAATGGGCAGACGCAGTAGATAACCGTTTTACCCAATCCTGTACACAACCTTATAACCATCAGAAACCAAATAAAAATAACGCTGGGCGATGTGTTTATAGTGCAAAAACTGGTGAAGGAATAATAAAAATTGCCAACCATCCGACAGTTAGCCTTTTAAAATAACCCAATGTAAGACATTAAACAAAAACGCATAATAAGCATATACCTTAATAGCCTACTTTTGTACCAACTAAAATAAACGAATAAAGCAGCAATCATTTTTATTTTAAAAAATACAAAAACAATGAAAAAACAATACTTTTTTGCCCTCATATTGTGGGCGTGTCTCATAAATGTTAGTGCCCAAACACCCCTATACAATTGGAAAAACGTAGCCATAGGCGGCGGCGGCTATTGTTTAGACATCAAAACGCACCCCATTGATGCCACGGCTTTATTTGCCAGTTGCGATGTGTCGGGGCTATTCAAATGGGATTATTCTGCCCAGACTTGGCGAAACCTAAACAACGTCTTCAACGTAGATAACAGCGGATTGTATGGCTGCGACGGATTTGCACTGCACCCCACAAACGCTAATATTATTTATGCCTACTTTGGAAAATACACCTGCGAAACCAACAGCGGCATCTTCAAAAGCACCGACAGCGGCAACACCTGGACGCTACTAAAAAACGTGCGTGGCGGCGCCAACCAAAATTTTCGCTATGTGCAAAATCCATTGGTTATTGACCCCCGAAACCCAAACCGAATATACTGCGGCACACGCACCGAAGGGCTGCAAATAACCAACGACGCAGGCATTACTTGGCAAACCGCCACCACCGTGCCACTCGGCAACACAGGCGACCCCATCAATTGCTACTGGCTCGATAACGCCATAGGCATACGCTCCGTAATCATCGACCCCAACACAAGCATAGGCACAAACTCCGCCAACATATACGCAGCAATCTATGGCACAGGTATTTATAAAAGCACCAACGGCGGCGTATCATTTGCCCTAATGCCCGGCAGCCCCACACTCATCAACCGAATAGCCATAAGCGGCTCCACAATCGTAGCCACTGCCCAAGACGGCGTATTTAAGTTTAATGGCAGCACGTGGGCAAGTATCATACCACCCAATCAAAACTATTTTGCCTTCAATGCCGTAGCCATCGACCCCACAAACCCCAACAAAATAGTGATAGGCACGGGCTACTCCGACCTATACCAACAAACCCACCGCAGCACCGACGGCGGCAATACGTGGACAAATATTTCGGTGTTTAATGGTTTGTCGTCGCCTGTATATACCGTTGATTGGTTTCCTACCAACCATTATCTTTTTCAGGCATCTACCTCTACCATTACTTTTGATGCCCAAAACCCAAACGTTGCCTATATGGGCGACTGGTTTTCGGTGTGGAAAACCAATAATATTTGGGCAAGCCCCGTGGTGTGGCAGCAGCAAAACAAAGGCTACGAAAGCATCGTAAATTTGGTAATGACTTGCCCGCCCAGTGGTGCATCGCTTTTTTCGGGACACGCCGACGTGATAGGATTTAGGCACAGTAGCGTAGATAATTACCCTACCAAAAAATTTGTGGCAGATGCCGCCGAATGCACAGGCATTGATTATCAAGAAAATAACCCCAACAATATGGCAATGGTTGTATCCAACGATTGGTATGGCTTAAAAACACGGTTGCTTACGTCTGTGGATAATGGTATAAGTTTTGTATTAAAAAACCTACCCGATACGTCGATAAATGGCAAAATAGCCATCAACACTGCCAATGCCAACAATTTGGTGTATCTATCGGCAAATAAAGCGCCTTTTTATAGCAACAACGGCGGCAATACGTGGGCAGCATCTACGGGCGTACCAAGTGGCATTATCAATACAAATTATATTTTTCAATACCACCAGCCGCTTATTAGCGACAAAGTAAATGCCAATACTTTTTACATTTATAGCATTTATGAAGGAAAACTGAAAAAAAGCACCAACGGCGGCGTAAGTTTTGTGAATACCAACGCCACAGCGTTGCCTATAATTAATACGAACATACAAAGTGATTTTTGTAACCTCAACAAGAGTTTTATGCCTTTCAACCAAAATCACTTCTGCATTAGTTTGGGTAGCCAAGGTTTGTGGCAATCGTTTGATGATGGTTTAACTTTTACTAAAAATACTTTTTTTGACATTGCCCGAATGAGCGCAATGGGCAAACCCATCGGCACCAACCTAAACACAACTTTGTATGTATATGGCAAAAGATTGGGGGCGTGGGGCGTTTTTAAAAGCACCGACAACGGCGGCAGTTGGGTGCAAATAAACGACGCACGAAGCCAAATGGGCAATGAACCCACCGCCATTGCCGCCGACCGCCAAACCGAAGGGCAGGTGTATATAGGCACCAACGGCAGCGGTATTTGGTATGGAAACGCAGCCGCTCCGCTAAGCATTGATGTGCTAAATTTTGGTGCCGAATGCAAAAATAATCAACCCAACCTGCATTGGAACCTGATAGCCAAAGACGAAGCCTATATCATAAACCTACAACACAGCCCCGAAAACCAAACGTGGAAAAACATCAAAACCCAACAAATTGATGCTAATATTAACCAAAGTTTTGATTACAAACACGAAATTAATGACCTAAATACCCATTATTATAGGTTGGAAATGGTGGATAATTCGGGCAAAAAAACATACAGCAAAGTGTTGGCAAATCGGTGTGGCAAATCGGCTTTTGATATAAATATCTATCCCAATCCTGCCAAAAATACGTTGAGCATCGCCATCAGTCCCGATGATTTGGGCAACCACGATACCAACATCGTGTTGATGGACGTATTTGGCAAAGTGATTACTACCAAAAATAACCTCACCGAAAACACCGTTTTGGATATAAATAACCTACCGCAAGGCATTTATTTTATAAAAATAACGCTGGGCGATACGTTTGTGGTGCAAAAAGTGGTGAAAGAGTAAGGAGAGAAGTTTTTGGTGATGTGGACGCTTTTGTGTAGATTTGTACTAATAAAACAATCCAATTGTTATGATAATAGCCAATCCGATATACGATGTTGTGTTTAAGTATTTGCTTAATGATGCGGATATTGCCCGTTAATTGCTGGGTACTATTTTGGGCGTAGAGATTATTAAACTTGACGTAAAACCGCAAGAAACGTTCATAAAAAGTGATGTGGGCGAAATAAAAATTTTCATCTTGATTTTAAAGCCGTGATAAACTTAGAAAGCGGCGGACAAAAAACGGTGTTGAAGGTGAGCCGCACGTTTACCGATGCCATTACACAAGAGATTGTGGTGGCGGATAATGAGTTTATAACCAAACTGACCCACGAAAGTTATACCATTCAGATACCACGCCTGCGGCACGACCAACGCAAGAAATTAGAAGAGGTGGTGGAAGTTTTTAGTCAAGATAATATTTCTGATAATCTACATAAAATGGAATTTTTAAAACAGCCCAAAAATCCGTTGGCAAAAAAGATAATAAAACGCCTATCAAAAGCAGCCGCCAGCCAAGAAATACAACGCACAATGGAAGCCGAAGATATGATAGAACACTTGATAAACCGTGAATCGGAAGAAAAACTAAGCAAACAAGCCCAAGAATATGAGGAGATTATCCAACAAAAAGAAGAAGAATTTGAAGGAAAAAGACAAAGAAATTGAAGAACTAAGAAAATTGCTTGGCAAAAAACAAAAACCGCTAACTATCCAACGTTTTTTTTTAATATAAATTATCCTACAATGTAAGATTATAGATAAACACTAACCTATCAAACAAACCATTGTGTATATATTTGTGGTAGTAAATCAGTAACACTTTTTAAACTCTATAACCACAATGACATCAAAATATTTTGTTGCTATAATTACTTTTTTGATGCTCACGGTTGTGGGACAAGCCCAAGATGCGTATCATATTTATTTGCAAAATAGGCTACAAACCAACTATGGCTTGCCTGCGGCAGGTGGTGTGTGGGCATTGCCCAATACCGAAACGGCTACATTTGCCACCCAGCAAAACTACGGCGGCACCACCGCCAACCTCACGCCCGCCACACAACCGTTTGCCCAAGCCCGCCGCCGAAGTGTGGTGCAAAGCCCAAACCCGTGGGACGCAGGGCATTTGTATAGCAACCAAACTGCCATACAAATGGGCGACAAATGCCTTTTTGTGGTTTGGGCAAAAGGCTCGGTACGCAATAGTTTTGCCAATATTTTTGCAGAAAACGGCACAACCTACAACAAAGAGGTTTTTGCCACCGCAAGACTCGATACCGCTTGGACGCTCTACGCCCTACCTTTTCAATCTACTGCCAATTATGCCCCAAATACCCTCAATGTAGGCTTGCATCTTGCATACACCACCCAAAATATTGATGTGGCGGGTGCTGCACTCATAAATTACCAAAACTCGGTAACGCTACCCCAACTCCCTACCATTATTTATACTTGGTATGATGGCGTAGAACCCAACGCCGCTTGGCGAATTCCTGCCCAAAATAGCATCAACCAAATAAGAAAATCAAACCTCAATATTAGTGTGCAAAACACGCAAGGACAAGCGGTTTTGGGTGCCCAAGTGCGGGTAGAAATGCTTAAACACAAATTTAAATTTGGGTCGGCAGTGGTGAGCAATATGTTTAATGGCGGAAGCAACTACAACACCATCTACGAACAAAAACTGACTAACTTGGACGGCAGAGGACACGGATTTAACGAAGTGGTGTTTGAAAATGATATGAAATGGACTGGCTGGGAACAAAACTGGTTTAGCAGCAAAGCAGAAAAATCGAGCGACATAGCCTGGCTCAATGCTCGGGGCATCAGCATACGAGGGCATAACTTGCTTTGGGGCGGCTGGGGATATTCGCCCACCGACATCAACGCCAACCAAACGCCTACATACATCAAAAATCGCATTAGAAACCACATAAACAGCATTTTGGCGTATCCAAATTTGGCAAATTTTACAGATTGGGACGTGGTTAATGAAATTACAGAAGTGATAGATTATGCCAATCATTTTGCAGCAACGCCCGGCTACCCCACAGGCAGAGAACTTTATACCCAAATTTTTAGGCAGGTAGATAGCCTTATTCCCAATGCAAAATTATATATCAACGACTATGTAGCCATAGAAAATGGCGACGCACCAAACAATAATATTCCGCTTTTTAAAAGTAGAATTGATGAACTTTTGGCGGCAGGGGCAAATGTAGAAGGTATTGGTTTTCAGGGACATTTTGGGGTGCAGCCCACGGGTATTCCCAAAATAAAATCCATCTACGATGATTTTTATACCACCTATAATAAACGTGCAAAAGTTACCGAATACGATATAAACAATTACGTGCCTGATACTACGCAAGCCAAATATATGCGTGATTTACTTACCATTACGTTTGCACACCCGAGTATGGACGGATTTTTGATGTGGGGTTTTTGGGACGGCTCCCACTGGCTTGGCAATGCACCGCTTTATGATATAAATTGGAACCTCAAACCCAGCGGGCAGGCGTTTGTGGATAAGGTTTTTGGAGAATGGTGGACCGATTCGACCTATACCACCACAGCCGCTACCGCCGCCAAAACCACCAATGGCTTTGAAGGTGATTATAAAATTACAGTAATTTGCCCCGACGGCAGCACCAAAATACGGTTTTTGAGCCTAAACCAAGATACCAACGTGGTGGTTTCGGTATGCTCGATGCCCTTGCCCGTAAATATCGTGGATTTTGAAGCAGATTGTGTGCAAAAAGGCGACATACAATTGGGGTTTATCACAACTTTGGAAGCCGAAATACAAAATTTTGAAATAGAACAGTCGCCAAACCTGCAAGAATGGTCGG
>JAYWHZ010000006.1:0-6219 GCA_043777395.1 Bacteroidota bacterium | reverse complement strand
TTTTTTGGCTTATATTTGTGGTGTTTTTAGTCCTTACTACTGCGATTTGGCAACTGATTTGACTCAAAAAATAAAATTCCTGTGGTTCAAAACAAACCATGCCGCCAAAGCAAACGCATTGAAGACCGAACGAGAACGCTTAACGAAAAGTTTTTTTTAATAGCCAACAACACTTAAAACATTCAAAAATATATTTAAAACCAGATTAAAATTAATTTTACTTTTTTTTATAACCTATCAACACAATCACAAACCAAATGTACAAAAACATTCTCCTATTGCCAATCCTTTTGCTGCTCGCTTGGGCTTGCTCCAACCCCAACAACGCCAACAAAACCCTACAAAACGCCGATTCGACCATGACCGCAAACACCGATACGCTCATCAAAACAAGCCAACTCGAAAAAGTAACACACCCCACATGGGCAAAAAACGCCACGATGTATGAAGTGAACCTCCGACAGTTTTCAAAAGCAGGCACTTTCAAAGCCTTTGAAAAAGAAATCTCACGCCTCAAAGCCATGGGTGTCGATATTATTTGGTTCATGCCCATTCACCCCATCGGCATCGAAGGCAGAAAAGACCCCAAAAACAACGGCAAATCGATGGGCAGCTACTATGCGGTCAAAGACTACAAAGCCGTGAGCAGCGACTACGGCACCATAGAAGATTTTAAATCATTGGTCGATACCATTCACCGAGCCGGCATGTATGTCATCATCGATTGGGTGGCAAACCACACCTCGCCCGACAACGCTTGGGTAAAACAAAACCCCGAATGGTATAACAAAGACTCGACAGGAAAAATAGTGCCGCCAGTACCCGATTGGTCAGACACCGCCGACCTCAACTTTGACAACCAAGACATGCAAAACGCCATGATAGATGCCCTAAAATTTTGGGTGTCAGACTGCAAAATAGACGGCTACCGATGCGACGTGGCAGGCATGGTGCCTATCTCGTTTTGGAATAAAGTACGCCCCGAACTCAAAAAAATAAACCCAAACATCTTTATGCTTGCCGAAGCCTGGGAGCCAAACCTACACACCTACGCCTTTGATGCAACCTACGACTGGGAACTCCACCACGTCATGAACGACATTGCCAAAGGTAAAAAAGATGGATTAGCAATAAACGACTACCTCGCCAAGATAGATACCATGTATGAAAATGACAACATTCAACTGCAATTTACTTCAAACCACGACGAAAACTCTTGGAATGGAACCGAATTTGAACGCCTCGGGGCTGGCGTTGAGGCTTTTGCGGTGTTGGCAGCCACCATCAAAGGCATGCCGCTGGTGTATAGTGGGCAAGAATCAGCAAACAAAAAACGCCTCGAATTTTTTTATAAAGATGCCATCAACTGGGGCAATTATTCAAAAAAAGAATTTTATACCACTTTGCTCAACCTCAAACACCAAAACAACGCCTTGGCAAACGGCAGCCAAGGGGCAAACGTCCAACGCATCAAAACCGACAACGACAAGCACGTGCTGGTGTTCAAACGCCAAAAAGACACCAACGAGGTTGTGGTCGTCATCAACCTAAGCAACAAACCGCAGAAAGTAATTTTTGAGGCGACAAAAAACGATTATACAGATGCTTTTACTAAAAAAATGGTTACACTCAACGAAATCAACACCCAAACCTTGAAACCTTATAGCTACCAAATTTTAAGCAAATAAAAAATATTTATCAATAAAAAATCTGTTTCAATCAATCGGCTGTTGTCCTGATGGTCAATCTAATAAATAAACAACAACATTAAACCATAAAACTCAATCTATTGGGTGTTATGGTTGTTGTTAATAAATAAAAAATTTAGACTCTGAAAAACTCAACACCTGCCAAACACAAACGCTTTAATTCATACAAATATGATAGCCCAACTGACCAACGCCAATAAAATTTACGACACGCCAGCGGGCAAAATCACTGCATTGGACAAGACAAGCCTCACACTCAACGAGGGCGAACTGCTGCTCATCATCGGTCCGTCGGGTTCGGGAAAAACCACGCTCCTATCGCTGCTGGGCTGCCTGATAAACCCCACCGAAGGCTCCCTGACGGTCGATGGCAAGCAGATAGACCAGCTCACAGCCAACCAAATGGCAGCCATCAGGCTGAACACCATCGGGTTTGTGTTCCAACAATTTAACCTATTGGCACCGCTGACCGCCGAACAAAACATTGCTTTTCCATTGATAATGCAAAAACTACCCGCCGAAACCATCAAAAAACGAACAGCAGAAGCATTGGAAAAAGTAAACATGACCGAACACCGCAAAAAACTGCCCCGACAGCTATCTGGCGGACAACAGCAACGCATCGCCATTGCAAGGGCTTTGGTTACCGAACCCAAAATAATGCTCTGCGACGAACCAACCGCCTCCTTAGACAAAGATAGCGTAGCCATCGTGATGACCGAACTCAAAGCACTGGCTCAAAGCGGCAAAGCCGTTGCCGTTGTTACACACGACCCTCGTTTGCAACAATATGCAGACCGCTCCGTCGAAGTCCGCAATGGATTGGTGTATGAACTTAAAAATGAAACCATTTAAATTAAAAAATTAACCCAATCTAATAAAAAAAATATGTCCTTATCCACCACACGCCCCATTGTTGGCTTTTTAATGTTTTTGATGCTTGGCGCCTGCAACAAGACCAACCAAGAGACCCAAACCACCGCCTCAACCGACACCGTCAGGGCAGATGCCCAAATATCGAAGGTCATAGGCGTTGCCCGCATCGAACCCGAAAAGGGAATCATCACCATTACGGCGGGCGTAAACGGAAAAATCGTGTCTATATTGGTTGCCGAAAATGAAATGGTAAAAAAAGGGCAGCCACTTGCCACCCTAAACACAACCGTGGAGCAAGCACAACTCCAACAAGCCCAATCTAAGACCAATACCCAAAAAGCAACCATAGAATCGGCTGTGGCAAACGCAAACTCGATGAAGATAAACGCCGACAACGCACAAGAAAATTATTTGCGAAACCTAAAACTCTATGCCGAAAAAGCCCTTTCAAAACAAAACCTCGACGACTCCAAAGCCCAACTCGACAAACTAAAAAGCGACCACAACAAAGCCATCGCCGACATCAGCCAAGCCCGAAACAAACTCAACGAGATAAACGCCGACATCAACTTTTACAAAACAAACATAAACGAAAAACAGATATTGGCTCCCTACGATGCCAAAATCCTAACCTTAGACGCCAAAATAGGCGACTACGTCAATGCCTCGACCCCATTGGGCGAACTGGCTCCGACGGGAAACCTGATTGCCATCACCGAAGTCGATGAACTCTTTGCCGACAGAATTGAAAACGGCATGAAGGGCGAAGTTTTTTCGCAGGCTACGGGCAAAAGCATCGGCAAGGGTAGCGTGTCGTTTGCTGCCGATTATCTCAAAAAAAAGTCATTGTTTGACGACGAGACCGCCAAAGAAGACCGCCGTGTACGTGAAATTCACCTGACACTCGAACCCAACGCCAAACCGCTCATCAACAGCCGTGTGGACTGTAAGATATATCTGAAAAAATAAATATGTGGTTGGGTCAAACCTTGAAGGTTTATATATTATTTTTTTGGGTTTTGTTTATTTGAGTAATCTTTTCCAAGCGTTTATCTGCATTAAAGCCTCTATGGGTGTCAAGCCGTTGATGTCTAATTTTTGGAGTTGTTGTTTGATGTTTGTCATTTCTTCGTCTCTCATTTCAAAGAGTTGCATCTGAAATTGATTGTTTATTGGCTCTATGTTGGGTGTTTTGGCACGAACGGTCAAGGTTTTTTCACCTTTGTTGTTGGTGTCTTGGTTGTGTTCAAGAGTAGATTTTTGGCTTTCGAGGTTTTGCAAAATTGCCTTTGCCCGCTGCACGACGAGCGGCGGCATACCCGATATTTTAGCCACATGAATGCCAAAACTGTGTTCTGTTCCGCCACGTGCCAGCTTGCGAATAAAAACAATCCTGTCTTCCAATTCTTTGACCGTAACATGGTAGTTTTTGATGCGTTCATATTGGTTTTCCATGGCGTTCAATTCATGATAATGCGTTGCAAACAACACTTTTGCTTTGTTAATGGGTGTTTCGTGCAAGAATTCGGCTATTGCCCATGCAATAGAAATGCCGTCGTAGGTCGACGTACCTCGCCCTATCTCGTCGAGCAAAATAAGGCTTCGCTCCGAGAGGTTGTTGAGGATAGAAGCCGTTTCGTTCATTTCGACCATAAACGTCGATTCGCCCGAAGAGATATTATCAGACGCACCCACTCGTGTAAAAATCTTATCTACCAATCCGATTCTTGCCCACTGTGCTGGTACAAAGCAGCCCATTTGAGCCATCAGCACGATGAGAGCCGTTTGGCGAAGCAAAGCCGATTTGCCGCCCATATTCGGACCCGTAACGATGATGATTTGCTGCGTGTCGGTATCCAAAAACACATCGTTGGGTACATAGTTTTCGCCCATAGGCAGTTGGCGTTCGATGACCGGATGCCTGCCTTGCTTGATGTCTATCTGGGTTGTTTGGTCGATGGTTGGTTTGGTATATTGATGGTTTTCGGCAACTTTGGCAAACGTGAGCAGGCAGTCGAGCCGAGCAATAAGTTGGGCGTTGGTTTGTATGATTTGGAGGTCGTCGGCTAATGTCAGCACCAAATCATTAAACAATTGTTCTTCGATGGCAAATATTCGTTCTTCGGCACCCAATATTTTTTCTTCGTAGTCTTTGAGTTCTTCGGTAATGTATCGTTCGGCGTTGGTTAGGGTTTGTTTTCGTATCCAGTCGGCGGGTACTTTGTCTTTATGTGTGTTTGTTACCTCCAAAAAATAGCCAAAAACGGCGTTAAAAGAGACTTTGAGCGATGCAATACCTGTTTTTTGGCTTTCTCGTTGTTGGATTTGGAGCAGATAGTCCTTGCCCGAAAAAGCGATTTGACGCAGCTGGTCGAGTTCTTGGTTGATGTTTTTTTTAAACAAACCGCCTTTTGTAGCAATGTTTGGCAGGTCTTCTATCAGTTCGCAGTCCAATCTATTTTTGATGGTTTGGCATGGATTTAGTTTTTCACCTATTTTTTGGAGTGAGAGAACGCCCGTTTCTAAACAAAGGTTTTTGATGGGTGTCGTTAGGTTGAGTGCATTTCTGATTTGCCCTATTTCTCTGGGATTGATGCGTGTGGTGGCGACTTTTGAGACCAAACGCTCCAAGTCTCCCATTTGTTTGATGAGGTTTCGGAGGTTCGTTGCTAAGTTTTTGTTTTGGATAAAAAGTTCGACGACTTCTAACCGTTCTTCTATTGTTTTTATTTTTTTTAAAGGAAAAAGCACCCATTTTCTCAATAATCTTGCACCCATTGGCGAGTTGGTTTCGTCCAGAATATCGATTAATGTTTTGGCTTTTTCGTTTGGAGATTCGAGCAGTTCAAGGTTTTTGATGGTAAATTTATCGAGCCAGACATAATCGCTTGCGTCTATCCGACTTAGGTTGTTGATGTGTTTGGTATTTGGGTGTTGGGTTTCGTTGAGGTAATGCAAAATGATGCCTGCGGCAATGGTTGCTTGGGGCATCGCATCTATGCCAAAGCCTTTGAGTGAGTTGGTTTGAAAATGATTGAGGAGCAAATCTGTCGCAAATTCTATTTTGAAAAACCAATCGTCGATGGCAAAGTGGTTAAACTGTGAGCCATAGAGGGCTTCGTAGGTCTTGTTTTGTTGTTTGGCATGGAGTATTTCTGAGGGTTTAAAGGTTTGAATGAGTTTATCGATGTGGTTAAATTCGCCTTGCGAGACCAAAAACTCGCCCGTCGATACATCGCAAAACGCCACGCCCAAGGTTTGTTCGTGATAGTGAATGGCACAGAGGTAGTTGTTTTGTTTGTGGTTTAGCAGTGGGTCGTTGAGCGATACGCCGGGCGTTACCATTTCGGTGATGCCTCTTTTGACGAGCCCTTTGGCGAGTTTTGGGTCTTCGAGTTGTTCGCAGATGGCAACCCTTTGTCCGGCTTTGACCAATCGGGGCAGATAGGTATCGAGTGCGTGGTATGGAAATCCGGCGAGTTCGACTTCGCTCGCCGAGCCGTTGGAGCGTTTGGTGAGTGTGATGCCGAGTATTTTAGAGGTTTTGATGGCATCGTCTGAAAATGTTTCATAAAAATCGCCGACTCTAAACAGCAAAATGGCATCGGGGTGTTTGGTTTTGAAGTTTTGGTAT
>JAYWHZ010000005.1:0-6226 GCA_043777395.1 Bacteroidota bacterium | reverse complement strand
GCATGCTTTTTGCAAAAATCTGATGGCGGTTTGCTTGTCGTCGATGGCACCGTCGAGCAGCGTGTTGATGTACATTTGAAGGTTGAAGATAGGCGTTTTGAGTTCGTGAGAGACATTGCCCAAAAACTCTTTTCTAAAATTTTCCATTTCTCTCAAACGTTCTATCTCTTTGTTTTTGCTCAACGACCACTCGCTCACATCTTGATTGACTTTTGCCAAAGGGTCTTTTCGTTCGGCATGACCCACAAAATCGTCGCTAAATTTATTGCTTTTCAGGTCGTAAATGGATTTATAAATCAGTTTTATTTTTCTAAAGATAAAAAAGTTAGTGGCATAAAGCATCACCCCAAAACACCATAAAAACAACACCGTTGCAAACAAAAAGAGCATATAGAACGACTTAAAACCCAAAAAATAGAGTAAAATACCAGCAGGCATCGTTACGGCAGCCGCCGAAAGCCAGGCGATTTGTTGGGGTTTTGGATTTTTAAAGTAAATCGTGTTTTTATTTAGGTTCATGGCAATGCAAAAATATAAAAAATACATCAAACGTTGGGCTAATCCATTTTTTTATTCGATAATTTGAAGGCGTATGTTAAAATTTTTCTAAAAATCTAATTTTTTTACCCAACTTTGTGGCTCAAAATCAATTCAAACGATGCTCAAAATCAAAAAAATATGTTTCTGCTTCCTTATCCTCGTGGGTGCTACACCGCTGTTGGCACAAAAAAGCAACCCCGCAATGGCAGCACGCCAGCAAATCAACGACCTCAAACAAGGCACTTTGGTGGTGCGTCTGCGAACACAACAATTCAAAATTGATGCCCTCAACACCATTGACCGACCCCAGACAGCCAAAAAAATAACCCAACAACAACGACAAATAAACCTGCAACTCGTCCAAGACTTTAAAAATAATTACACCTTCTCGAACCAAAAAACCGTTTTCTTCTACAGCACACAAACCAACGACTTTAAGGCAAACAACTGGCAAAACCTATTTCTCAACGACAGCTTAGAGGCAGACCCAAACATCAAAATAGATACCTCAAAACCAATATTCGTTGCCGAAATCGCACCCATAGAAAGCCAAAACCAAAGCTTAGGCATCACCGCATTGCTCATTATGGACAGAAACCTCATGCAACTCAAACCGCCATTTCCATTCTACGTCCGCCCAATCGATAAAATCGCCTACAACAACACAAGACGAAAAACAGGCGACGTAGGCATATTAAACAAAAAATTAGAAAAATTTTATGCCAGACCACTCTAAAAATAAACCTCAAATAAACATAAAACAAACCCATCAAACAACAAAAAAATATGGCTCTCGATAAATTTGGCATCGCCCGACGCATTGCACAAGAACTCAAAAACGGCTACTACGTCAATTTGGGCATCGGCATTCCCACTTTGGTTGCCAACTACATTCCCGAAGGCATCGACGTGGTCCTACAATCCGAAAATGGCTTGCTCGGCATGGGACCCTTTCCCACCGAAGACCAGATAGATGCCGACCTCATCAACGCAGGCAAACAAACCATCACCACGCTGGCAGGTTCTTCGCTCTTCGATTCGGCGGCGAGCTTTGCCATGATACGGGGCGAACACATAGACCTCACCGTGTTGGGGGCAATGGAAGTATCGGAAAATGGCGACATTGCCAACTGGAAAATACCCAATAAGATGATCAAAGGCATGGGCGGTGCGATGGATTTGGTGGCTTCTGCCAAAAACATCATCGTAGCCATGCAACACATCAACAAAGCGGGCGAATCCAAACTCCTCAAAGCCTGTACCTTGCCGATTACGGGCGTGGCGTGTGTCAAAAAAATCGTTACCGAACTCGCTGTTCTCGACGTGTTGCCAAACGGCGGCGGTTTCAAACTCATAGAGCGAGCCAAAGGTGTTTCGGTTGAACAAATCAGGCAGGCAACACTCGGAAAACTCACCGTCGAAGGCGAGATACCCGAAATGGACATCGATTAATTTTAAAAATCAAAGGGAAAATAAATTTTATTCCACCCACGACTGATAGTATTTGCCGTCGTCGATGTCGAGTGCTTGTTGCGTAACCATCAACGGTTTGAAGGTATCGACCATCAATGCCAGTTCTTCGGTGTGCGTTTTGCCGATGCTCCGCTCCATAGCCCCTGGGTGCGGCCCGTGTGGAATGCCGCCCGGGTGCAGTGTTATATGCCCACGTTCGATGTTGTTTCGGCTCATAAAATCGCCATCGACATAGTAAAGCACCTCGTCAGAGTCTATGTTGGAGTGGTTGTAGGGTGCCGGAATGGCTTTTGGGTGATAGTCGTAGAGTCGAGGACAAAAAGAGCAGACCACAAACGCTTTGGTCTCGAAGGTTTGGTGTACGGGTGGCGGCTGGTGGATACGTCCCGTGATGGGTTCAAAGTTGTGTATCGAAAATCCGTAGGGATAGTTGTAGCCGTCGTAGCCCACCACGTCGAAGGGGTGATAGTCGTAGGTGAGTTGATGAATGAAGTCTTGTTTTTTTATTTTCATTAAGAACTCGCCTTTTTCGTTGTGTGTTTCGAGGTTTTGGGGCAGTTTGAGGTCTCTTTCGCAGTAGGGTGCTTGTTCGAGCAGTTGCCCAAAATGGTTGCGGTATCGTTTTGGTGTGTAGATAGGGTGTCGAGATTCGAGGTAAAACAATCGGTTTTCGGGTGTGTCGAAGTTTATTTGGTATATGGTGCCACGTGGAATGACGAGATAGTCGCCATATTCAAAGTTGATGTTTCCCAGTTGGGTGCGTAGTGTGCCGGTGCCTTGGTGTATGAATAGGAGTTCGTCGCAGTCTGTGTTTTTATAAAAGTAGTCGGTCAATGATTGTTTGGGAGCCGCCAAGCCCAGCGTTAGGTCGCTGTTGGTCAAGAGCGGCACACGGCTTTGGAGGTAGTCGTTTTGTGGTTCGATTTCAAATCCTTTGAGCAGTCGGGCGGTAATGTTTCGTTCTACGGCTATGGTTGGTCTGTGGTCTTGTGCTTGTCCAACGTGCCTGACGATGGTGGGGCGGTGGAGGTGATACATGAGCGACGACACGCCATCAAACCCAATCGTGCCAAAGAGTTGCTCAAAGTGATAAGGGTTTTTGGGTGTTCCGCACGTGGTATTTTCAAATGTGGTGTGTCGTTTTTGGGGTATTTTTCCGAGTGTGTGGTAGATTGGCATGGCGATTTGGTTTTAGAGTTGAAAATTAGGGATTGTTTTGAGGTCTTCTTCTTGGTCTATGTCGCTTAGTGTGGGTAAGAAAGCAATAGATAGGTTGTTTTTTTGGCAGTCGGCTATCGTGTCTTGTGCTACGGTTTCGGTACTCCATTGCTTGTTTATAAATAAGTCTTTGTGCAGTTTTTTCATGCCCAGCAGATAGTAGCCGCCGTCTAATGCTTTGCCGAGTGCCACGTCGTTTTGGTCTAAGTGTTGGTAGGCTTCTTCAATGATTTTTTGGGTCAATTGGGCGCAGTCGCTGCCGATAATCATCACTTTTTCATATTTTTTATTAAAACATTGCCCAAAGGCGTGTTGCATTCTTTGACCCAAATCGGGTGTTTGGTCTTGCATGGCTTTGTGGTAGCGGTCGTTTTGCCAGAGGTCTTCGTGGTTTAGGGCATCTGCATAGTACAAAAATTTATCGACTTGGTGCAAGTTTTGGGTGATTTGGTGTGTGTGTTGTAGAAGGTATTGATAGACTTGGAGTGCTTTCTGGTTGCCGATGGTTTTTGCCAATCGGGTTTTGACTTTGCCCAGTTGGGGGTTGCGTACAAATAAGATGAGTGCTTGTGTGTTCATTTTACAAACATACAAAAATAATGGTTTGTTGGTCAAAAAATTGTAATTTTGCAAAAAAATTAAACATTAAAAAAAATGAATTTAACCGTGTTGAGAGTGGCTTTGATGAGCCTTTGGGTGGGTGTGGCGGTGGCGGTGGTGTCGTGTCAAAACATAGATAGTGAGGCAACTAAGACGGTTTATTTTTTCGATTTGAAGACCTATTTTGAAACCGAGATAAAGCGTTTGGAGTCAAAAAACATTAAAGTCAATAAAAAAGCAACCCTCAATGGCGAAACAAACGACATGGCAAATTTGAGCGTCGATTGGGCAAAAGAATTCGCTATCTTTGTCGATTGCGACATTAACAAGCCCAGTTGGAAAGACAGTTACTCGACCGATAGCCTTGTGGTAGGTCTTGAAACGGTTACGACCTATGCGGCAAAGGGCGGTGATAAAAAAGTTAAAAAAATCATGATTTATAAATCCAACACCAGCAACCGCTTAAACAAGATAACGATTGCCGGCGGCACCCAAAATTTGCTCTATTCGTCTGAAACCGAGTTGATTTACGTCCCCGATATATTGGTGGGTGTGGTGGGCAGGCAAGCGTTGTTTTATGGTAAAAGCACAACTTTTGAGACCGAAATTCGGTTTTAGCCCCGTTTTTTTGGGTTTTTCAACCGTCCCGAGCTGATGTAGTATTTTTTGAAATAGGGATCGCTTAGGCTGCTGATGGTTACGCCTTGGCTCGACGATGCGTGCAAAAATTTGTCGTTGCACAGATAGATGCCCACGTGTGAGATGTCTTTTTTTCTGATTTTGAAAAACACCAAATCGCCCTCTTGCAGTTCGTCGTCCTCAATTTTGTTTGAGCGTTGGTGCATCTGTTTGGCGGTGGCAGCGATGGGCAAGTCGTAGATGGTTTTGTAAAATTCCATCACCAATCGAGAGCAGTCGATGCCCTGCGGTGTGCTGCCGCCCCAGCGGTAGGGTACGCCGAGCCACGAGGTGGTTTTGAGGTATAAATCGGGCGATTTCATGCACTCGCCTTCGAGTCCTAAGGCTTTGAACTGCTTGTAGATGCCCATCGATTCAAACATGGCTGCGGTGTAGTAGAGTAGGGTATCGGCGGCGGTTTGGTCTGTGTTTTGGATTTTTGTTTTTGGGAATATGTGTTTGATTTGGTTGCTTGGGTGTAGCAGTTTTTGGTTTAGTTGCTCCAAATCGTGTCGGGTTTGCGGGGTGTTTGTGGCAAAAAATAAAGGGTTGTTTTGGGCTTGCGAGGCGTTATAAAAAAGCACGGCGGCAAAAAAAGTCAGGATAGACAAACAGTTGTTTCTTTTCAATATCTTTGTATTTGTTGAGCCACAAAGGTACTCAAAAAAGGGTTGAAATTTATTTTTTTAACAATTATTTAACAATTAATAGGCTGATAATCAATTTATTATCAATATTATTTCAAAGGAATGCTGATGTCAAACCTTGTGCCTTCTCTTACTTTGGATTGAACTTTGATGGTGCCTTTCATTTTTTCTATGGTTTCTTTGACGATGTAGAGACCCAAACCCGAGCCGCTTTTGTCCGAACTGGCTCTAAAAAACATTTCAAACATACGGGCAGAAATCTCGGGTGCCATACCCGAACCATTGTCGCAGATGCTCAGGTTTAGGTGGGTCTCGGTGGTCGATATGCTAATGTCTATTGTGGGTTTTTCTTGTTTAATGTTGTGGTATTTTATGGCGTTAGATACCAAGTTGTTTAGGACAATGAGCAAGCGTCGGCGGTCGCTTTTGAGTGGTTTTTGGAGGTCGAATTGGGTGTTTAGGGCAATGAATTTGGTGTTTGGCAAGTGGCTAAATGTTTCGACCACTTCCTTAATCAACGCACTTGCGTCTATGGGTTCTTCGGTGCTTTCGAGCCTCGAGTTTCTGGAATAATTGGTGATGTCTTGTATAAAATCGTCTTGCCTTTGGATGCTTACCCGTATCAAATCCAAATAAATTTTGGCATCTTCGATGTTGTTTTGCACATCTATCACGTTGAGCAGCCCCAAGATAGAGGTCAGCGGCGACCTCAAATCGTGCGAAGCACTATACACGAAGCTATCCAGTTCGCTGTTGGTTTTGTTGAGTTCCTCGTTTTTTTGCATCAAGCGTTGCTCCACTTTTTTTATTTTTTCGATGTTGGCAACGGCAATAATGATGCCCACAATCTGTGAAAGACTGTTTTTGTAGGGCGAAGCATTGATGAGAACCCAGCGTTTTTTTTGGTTTTTGGTCAATAGTTCAATCTCAAACTGCTCGGCTTGGTTGTGTTCTATTTTTTGGAGGTCTTGCTTGATTTTGCGTTGCTCGACGGGCGTAAAAAAAAGTTCTATCGCATTTTTGTTCACAATCTCAGCCATCGTGTAGCCCGAAATATCCCTAAATGCGCC
>JAYWHZ010000004.1:0-6256 GCA_043777395.1 Bacteroidota bacterium | reverse complement strand
AGTTTTTATTGACAATAAAATCTCTGTTGGCTTTGAGCGTTATCAAAATTTTAGACCCATCAGCAATAGACCTCATTGGTCAAACCTGAGTTCATTTGACGATTGTCAGTTTATTATTACGCAAGATATAATAACACAAAGCAATAATTAAATCCCAAATCTCAAAAAATGAAAAAGTACATTTTTGCAGCCCCGATTTTAGTCCTTGCCCTGACTATCAGCCACTTGGCACAAGGGCAAGTGAGGTATATGGTCGATACCACGTTTTTCAATACCACTACTTTGCCAACCGATACACTCGCAAGCATTTTTTATCAACCAGACGACGGCAAGACAATGATTGTGTTGCCCAGAAGATTTCAACCAAATAGAACAGAAATATTCAGAATGAACCCGAGCGGCTCGCCCGACAACAGCTTTGGCATCCCACCAACGCCGCCGCCAAGCACGATACTAAGATACGGTTTTCTAAATAATATCCAAAAGATTAGTAACAATTACTTCTTATCATCGTCTCGAAACGTGCATAAATTGCCTTTGGGAGGGTCAGCAATTGGCCAAAGCCCATTGACCAGAGCCACACCTGGGCTTTTTCATGTGTTGCCCAATCATAGATTGCTTGTCCTTGCAGGAGATACGATTTTAGGCTCCAATCAAGATTTTTTTTATGTCAAAGACCTCAATTTCAACACATTACGCAAGTTTAATATACCAGATATCAATTTTCAAAGAACACTAATCCACAACTTTACTGTGAGCGGAAACCGAATTTATGCCTATGGAGATTTCAACAGCGTCGGTTCACATCAAACCACAAAAATATGCCGAATGGATACTTTGGGCAATCTCGATACCACGTTCAGCTGCCAAACCTTGGGCACCAATGCGTTCAGTTTAGAGATCAATGTTTTTGAGGAAACCTATGGCAATAAATTATTGGTCGGAGGTCGATTTTTATTGCTCTACAACGGTAGATTTCAAACGTGCAATCTGGCTCGGTTCAACACAAACGGCAGTTTGGATACCAGTTTCAAACCACTGATAGACCTCAATCCTTCTCGCTTCCAACGCGTGTCGAAAGTGCTGCCCATCGGGGCAAATGACTTGCTGGTGGCAGGCAATTTTATCAACTACAACGGCACACCACGTGGGCGGATAGCAAGGATAAACACCCATGGACAACTCGACACCACCGATTTTGTAATAGGCGTCATCGGCAGCGGTTTCATTCGGGATATGTGGATGCAAAAGGAGGGAAAAATTCTTTTGGCAGGGGCTTTTAATCAATTTGGTGCCTATTATCAAAATGCCAACAACATCATTCGCCTCAAACCCTTCATACCCCTTGCCACCAACGAACCCAAACATATACTGCAAAACCTACAAGTCCAAACCCTCTCGCAAGGCATTTATAAAATTACTTTGGCTCAAAATTCCTCTCCTATCGAGGGAAATTTCTCCCTTCCTAAGGGCGTTAAGAGGATTAATTACGCCACAATCACCGATGCCCTCGGACGAACGCTCCAACAAATCGACTTAGAAAAAAATAACAATTCTTTCGACCTCGATTTGAATGACTATTCGCAAGGCATCTATTTCCTAAACATCAGCGGCTACAAAACCGTTAAACTCACCAGATAGAAAAGATTATTTAGTCAAATATTTATTAAATTAATAAAAACCTCATAGGCATCAAAACCTCTGGGGTTTTTGGGTCTCAAAAAAGATAAATTTGATTTTTGAACGCCTGAAATAGTACATTTTTTGCAATCTATGCCTCCGAAAGCCTATACATGCCAAACAAATATTTATTTTTGTGATGATAAAAAATAAAAAACATTGAATTACAACAAAATAATCTTACATTTGTCCACATATCGTTTATTGACTAAAAATTAGCATACCAAAATTTTAATTATTCCTAACTTATATTTCAATTATTCCTAAAATCTCTTCCTAAAAATGAAAAAGTTTACCTTCATTGCTCATTGCCTGTGCCTCATCGGTGTGTGCAATAGCCAGTCTGTTGCGGCTCAAACCAAGCCAAACACCAACACACCGCCTATCCAAATCGTGGCAGTGGGAACCGTCAATTTCTCCCAAATGGCTCAACAAGAACGGCTCAACCCTCCGCAGGCTCGAAACCTTATCATGGGCGAGATAGATGGCGGCTTCAAAACCATTCCCGAGCCGACCAACCAAAAACCCAACCCCTACGACAACAAAACCATTAGCCCAAATGGCAAGGGCAAGGGTCAAGGGCAATTCATCGCCTCTCCCTCACCACTCTCGAGCTTCAGTGCCATCGTGGACAACGGCACAATCATCCCACCTGATACACACGGTGCCGTGGGCAGAACCAAAATCATGACTACCCTCAACACCCAATACCGCATTCAAGACATGAGCGGCACAACGCTATCTACCGTAACACAAAATGGATTTTGGAACAGCGTCGGTGATGGCTCAGGTGGTTTTGACCCCAAAATATTCTTTGACCCCTACCACAGCAATGGCTCAGGAAACGCCAAAGGGCGATGGATAATCGTGGCTTGCGACGACTCACAAGCAGCCACTTCGGGACTCCTCATTGGTGCTTCACAAACCGAAGACCCAAGCGGAACATGGAACTTATACAAAATCGATGCCGATGCCGCAAACGTCAATTGGCTTGACTACCCAAGCGTAGGCTTCAACAAAGATTGGATTGTAGTGGGTGGCAATATGTTTAGCATATCAGCCAATGCCTTTGTAAACTCAAACATCTACGTCATCAACAAAGCCAATGTCTATAACGGTGCGGCTTCGCCGCAAATTCAACTACACACCAACACCAATGGCACGCCCGTGCCAACGGTCTGCTACGACCCTGCCCTATCGAGCATGTATTTGGTTCAACACATCGCCTCAAACAGTGGCACTGGTCGTTTTTATACCATCACGGGTACGCTACCCGCTACGACTTTGAGTGGTGGCACAACACTTACCTCTATTTTGGGTAGCTGGTCTACAAATCCTGGCTCAAACAATAATTTTAACCCGCAAACGGGTTCGGCGGTACTCATCAATGCCAACGACCCTCGGATGCAAAATGCCGTGTATGTCAATGGCAATATCTGGTGTACCCAAACGATATTTTTGCCTGCGGGTGGTTCGCCCACCCGTGCGGCGGTGCAGTGGTGGCGTTTGAGCAATACAGGTGCCATATCGGATATGGGTCGCATAGATGATAATGACGCTACAGCACCTCAACTTTTTTATGCTTTTCCGAGCATTGCGGTCAATCGACAAAACTGTGCCGTGGTTGGTTATTCGGCGTTTTCGAGCACGCAAGCCCCCAGTGCAGCGTATTCGTTTAGGAGCAACACCGATGCCGCAGGTACGATGCAAACACCCTTCATCTACAAAGCGGGTTTGGCTACCTATACCAAAGATTTTGGAAGCGGCAGAGTGCGTTGGGGCGATTACAGCCACGCCGTTTTAGACCCAGATAATCAAAGTTTTTGGGTAATTCAGGAATATGCCGAGACACCCGCCAACACTTGGTCCACCTACTGGGCAAACGTGGCGAGCTGCGTGGCTCTGCCACCGCTGGCTGTCGATTTATCGGATTTTAACGCTTATCTCAACACGAAAAAGAATGTATCGGTCAATTGGATAACGTCAAGTGAAATTAACAATGATTTTTTTGAGATAGAACGCAGCATAGACGCAAAAGAATTTAAAACCATTACAAAAATAAAAGGCAACGGCACAACAAACCAAAAAAATGAATACAAATTTATAGATGCAAATGTGAATGAACTATCGAGCAAAAAAATCTATTACCGATTGAAACAAACCGACTACGATGGTAGCTTTACGCATTCTGAAACCAAAACAATTGAAATCGATTTCAATACCATTGTGCTAAAGGCTTTTCCAAACCCAACACAAGGCAACTTGACCGTCAACATCGTGGCTCCAACTGACACCAAAAACGGCAGCTACGAAGTGATTATTTACAATACGTTGGGGCAAGTGTTTTTTAGGCAATCATTGAATTCAAGGCTAAATTTTAACCAGTTTTCAATACAATTGCCCAACGTCAAAGGCATTTATAACGTGGTTGTAAACTATGGCAAACAAACCGCAAGCCAAAAAATAGTGTTGGAATAAAATTAAAAAATACCATTGGTTACAATTAAAACCGTCCTCAACAAAATCGTTTGGGAACGGTTTTTTGATGTCTGTTTTGATGAAAAAATGTAACTTTGCAAAAAAAAGTATCAACACCCTTAAATTTTATTCATTAATATGCAATTGATAGAATGCGTGCCAAATTTTTCGGAAGGCAACAACCAAAATACCCTCAACCAAATAGCCGCCGCCATCAGAAGCATAGCAGGCATCAAGCTGCTCAATATTGACGCAGGCAAAGCCACCAACCGAACCGTTTTTACATTCGTAGGCGAGCCACAAAACGTCATCGACGCCGCATTCTTAGCCATAAAAACCGCCGCCGAACTCATAGACATGACCAAACACCAAGGCGAACACGCCCGAATAGGTGCTACCGATGTATGTCCATTGATACCCATTGCCAACATATCGATGGCAGAAACAGCACAATATGCCCATCTTTTAGCCCAAAAAGTAGGCACATTGCTCCACATTCCCGTATTTATGTATGAACAAGCAGCCACCAAACCCGAAAGGCAAAATCTGGCAACCATCAGGGCAGGCGAATACGAACAATTGGCACAAAAACTCCAAGACCCAAACTGGAAACCCGACTACGGCGAGGCAGTATTCAACGCCAAAAGTGGTGCAACGGTCATTGGGGCAAGAGATTTTTTGGTCGCCTACAACCTCAACCTCAACACACAGTCGGTGCGTTTAGCCAATGCAGTGGCTTTTGATGTAAGAGAAGCTGGACGAGTAAAACGAGAAGGACACCCTATCACAGGCAAAATATTAAAAGATGAAAACGGCGAACCCCAACGCACCCAAGGCACCCTGAAACACGTCAAAGCAGTGGGCTGGTACATTGCCGAATATGGCATCGCACAAGTATCCATGAACCTCACCAACACCAATGCCACACCGCTACACACCGCCTTTGAAGCCTGCATAAAAAGTGCCGAGAGTAGAGGTCTCAGAGTTACTGGCTCGGAGCTCGTGGGCTTGGTACCCCTAAAAGTATTGACCGACGCAGGAACTTATTTTCTCCACAAACAAAACCGATCGGCTGGCGTAAGCGAACAAGAACTCATACATATTGCCATAAAATCATTGGGATTGGACGAGCTAAAACCCTTTGACCCAAAAGAAAGAATCATCGAATATCAATTGAAAAAAGACACCGACACCGCATTGGTCTCGATGACACTCACCGATTTTGCCAACCTCACCGCATCAGAAACGCCTGCACCCGGCGGAGGGTCTGTGTCGGCTTTGGTCGGTGCGTTGGCGGCAAGCCTGACGGCAATGGTTGCCAACCTATCTGCCAACAAAAGAGGCTGGGAACACAAAACGCTCATCTACTCTCAAACGGCTCAAAAAACCCAACACATCAAAGACACATTGATGCGTTTGGTCGACGAAGATGCCGCTGCTTTCGAGCAAGTCATGATAGCATTCGCATTGCCAAAAGAAACCCAAGAGGCTCAAAAAATTAGAAAACAGGCTTTGGAGCAAGCCAATAAAACAGCCATGCAAGTGCCATTTCAAACCATGAAAACGGTTTTTGAGGTTTTTGAATTGATAGACAAAATGATTGAAGAAGGCAACCCAAACTCTATTACGGACGTGGGCGTGGCGGCTTTGTGTGCCAAAACAGCCGTGTATGGGGCTTTCCTCAACGTCAAAATCAATGCATCGGGCATCGGCGACAAGGTGTTTGTAGAAAATATTTTGAGCCAAGCCGAGGGCATTTTGTTCCAAGCCATAGATTTAGAACAAAAACTCATAGATAAGGTGATAGAACGCATTTAGGTCTTGGTCTATATATTTTTGGGAAATTAATATCTGTCAATCACTTTTTGGTAAACTTCTACGCTTTTTTGCATCACGACGCTGCCCGAATAGGTTTCACGGGCTAATGTCCTGAGGTTTTGGGCTGGAAAATTTTCGTAGTTTTCATAGATTTCAAGCATCGCTGCGGCAAAATGTTCGGCAATGGGTTTTTCGACCAGCAAACCATTTTGAGGCGTTACAATGTCTTTGGGTCCGCCGCTGTTGGTCGAAACGATGGGTTTGCCTGCTGCCATCGCCT
>JAYWHZ010000003.1:0-6257 GCA_043777395.1 Bacteroidota bacterium | reverse complement strand
CACCGGCAACGGCGTTAGACAATCGTTAGACATACTCAAAACATGGATTAAAACCCTAAAAATCTATGAAATACCCGCACAAACAAGCGTTTTTGACTGGATAGTGCCGCACGAATGGAACGTTGCACACGCACACATCACCACGCCCGATGGCAATAAAAT
This sequence comes from Bacteroidota bacterium, assembly GCA_043777395.1. Classification (GTDB taxonomy): domain Bacteria; phylum Bacteroidota; class Bacteroidia; order UBA7662; family JAYWHZ01; genus JAYWHZ01. The sequence goes on along the minus strand of JAYWHZ010000003.1, from coordinate 6,095 downwards.
TTGCGACTTCAAACAAAATAACCTGCACCTGCTCGGATACTCAACCGCCTACGAAGGTCAATTGACGCTCGACCAACTCAAACCGCATCTCCACACGCTCCCAACCCAACCCAATGCCATTCCATACATCACCTCCTACTACAAACAACGCTGGGGCTTCTGCCTGACACACGACGACTACCTAAAACTGCCACAAAAAGGGCTTTACACCGTATCGATAGACGCTACACACGACCCAAAAGGCAGTTTGACCTACGCCGATGCCATCATTGAAGGAAAAACAGACCAAGAAATACTCATTTCAACCTATATTTGCCACCCGTCTATGGCAAATAACGAACTATCTGGTATATTGGTTGCCTCCATGCTCTATCAACGCCTCAAAACATTGCCCGAAACACCTTTTTATACCTACCGATTTGTGTTTGTACCCGAAACCATCGGCAGCATTGTCTATCTATCCAAACACGGCGAGCATCTCAAACAAAAACTCGAAGGCGGTCTGGTGGCTACATGCGTGGGGCTAAACGCACCATTTACCTACAAAAAAAGCAAGCAAGCCAATGCCAATATTGACCTCGTAGCAGCACATATACTCAAACACAAAGCAAAAGACAACCACTCTGTAATCGATTTTTTTCCGCAAGGCAGCGACGAAAGGCAATATTGCTCGCCGGGTTTCAACCTGCCCGTTGGCTCACTGATGCGAACCATGTACTGGATATATCCCGAATACCACACGTCGCTCGACAACAAATCTATCATCGATTTTGAAGCCATGGTTCAAACCGTCGATATGTATCAAAATATATGTAAGGCAATGGAACTTAACCAAAAATACATCAACCTATGCCCTTTTGGCGAACCCATGCTAAGCAAACGCAACCTGATGACCGATTTGAGTACCAAAAACAAACAAGACCAACACTTCAAAAATATGGTCTGGATACTGAGCTACAGCGACGGCAACTGCTCACTGCTCGATATTGCCGAAAAACAAAACATCTGTATCTTAGATTATCAAGACGCTCTGAGAGACCTAAAAAACAACCAGCTAATTCAATAAAAATTCATTCATTTATAAAAATCAATAAAAATTATGTTTAATCAACCCATGTTGAGTGCCACGGCTTTGGCACAAAAAGTCATCATTGTAACGGGCGGCGGCTCGGGTTTGGGCAAATCTATGTCCGAATATTTTTTGCGTTGTGGTGCCAAAGTCGTCATTACCAGCCGCAACGAAGAGCGTTTGGCTGCGGCAGCCCAAGAACTGACGGCAGCCACCGGCGGCGAAGTCTTTTATGTGCCTTGCGATGTCAGAAAATACGACCAGGTCGAAGCGATGCTTGCCAAGAGTATTGCCCATTTTGGTGTGGTCAATGTGTTGGTCAATAACGCCGCAGGCAACTTTGTAAGCCCTACCAAGCGTTTGAGCCATCGGGCGTTTGATAGTGTTATCGATATTGTGTTGAAGGGCAGCTACAACTGCACGTTGGCTTGCGGCAAATATTGGATAGACAACAAAATCAAAGGCACTGTTTTGAGCATCATCACGAGTTATGCTTGGACGGGTTCGGCGTTTGTGGTGCCGTCGGCTTGCGGCAAAGCGGGTGTTTTGGCACTCACACGGTCATTGGCAGTAGAGTGGGGGCCTTACGGCATTCGGCTCAATGCGGTGGCACCGGGTCCTTTTCCGACCAAAGGGGCTTGGGATAGGTTGATGCCCGAGCAGGTTCGCAAAGATTTGGACATTGACCCAATTGCTCGCATTCCGCTGGGTAGGGCAGGCGAACACAGCGAGTTATCGAATTTATGTTCGTTCTTGGTCTCCGATTTTTCGGCTTATATCAACGGCGATGCCATCACGATAGACGGCGGCGAGTGGCTCAAAGGTGCAGGGCAGTTTTCGTATATGGAAAAAGTTCCCGAAGAGATGTGGGATGCCGTAGAGACGCTCACAAGGCAAGCCAAAAGTTAGACATTAGAATAAATCGATTTTTTTATTGATTTATAGCAATTTTGAGATGGTCTGTGGCGTTGTTGGTAATGAGTTTGATGATTTTTTTGTCCATTTGGAGGTGATACAACGCCGTGTTTGAGTGCAGAAAAGTATCCATCTGTGTATAGGGCAAATTGAGCAATATACACATCATCAGACGCATTGCCCTGCCGTGCATACAAACCAACACGGTCTCTTCATCGTGTTTGGATAAGATGTATTGGAGTGCTTTTTTTTGTCTTATTGCCACTTCGTTTGGGCTTTCGCCGTTTTGATTTTTTGCGTCGAGGCATCCATTTTTCCATGCTTCGATGAGGTTCAGGTAGTGTTTGTTGGCGGTATAGTTGAGTGTTTTGCCCTCCAAATCGCCCCAATCAAACTCATCTAATCCGCTCAAAGCCTCGTAGGCGATGTGTTTGTTTTGGATAAAGGGTTGGACAGTTTGGAGGGTTCTTTTGAGCGACGAGACGTATATTTTGTCTATGTTGAGGTGTTGGTAGTGGTCAAAAAACTGTTTTGCTTGCCGCCTTCCTGTGGCGTTGAGGTCTGCGTCTATGCGTCTGCCTTGCACAATGCCTTGGAGGTTGTACTCCGTTTGTGCATGCCTGATGATGTATAGGTTTTTCAAATTTGGGTTGTCTTTGTTTTAATCCGTGTTAAAGATACAGCATCTATTTTGGTTTGCTGCAACAAAAAAACTTTAAGCATAAAAAATCATAAATTTGACATTTTCGGAAACCTCATGACCAAAAAAGATTGCATTGCCAAAGTCCCAAACTCTCGCCACGTTTGGGGCTTTTTTAGTTTTCAAGGTGTATTCGTAAATTTGATTGAACGCATACCATCACAAAATTATTGCAGCATAAAAGCCATAAAAATCAATCAATAAAGTGAAACATACACAATTAAGGGTATAAATATAAGGTCAAACACCAATTTGGCACAAAAATTGTTGAGTATATTGTACAAAACAGCAACAGTTTTGACCGTTTAAAATTGCATTAAAACATTTTTATTTCAAAACAATATGCTTGCATAGTGTTTAGGCATAGTTTTTGCAGTTTTGTGTTTGATTTAGCATTTTGCCTAACTTATTAAAAAAAAGACCCCTAAAAATGAAAGATTTATTTGAAAAACTCATCTACACGGCTGTCGGAGCGGTATCTATCACCGCCGAAAAAGCCCATTCTATTGCCAACGAATTGGCGAGAGACAACAAAATAAGCCTTGAAGAGGGCAAAAAATTGGTTGATGAAATTATGGAAAAAACTGCATCAAGACGAGAAGATTTTGAAAACCAACTCAAACGCATTGTCGAAGACGTAACCCACAATTTTAAGTTCGTCAAAGCAAAAGACTACGACGACCTGCTGGCAAGATTAGAAATGATGGAGCAAAAAATGGGTCTCAAAGCCGATGAGTTTGTGGCACAAGCAACCTCAACCGTCAAAAAACGCTCCGCATCTGCCGTCGATAACCTGAGCGAAAAAGCCGAAAATCTTTTTGAAGATGCCAAAGAAGAACTCTCCGAACTCTCGGTAAGACGCAAGACGATGGTCAGAAATGCAACCAAAAAAGCAGATAAAATGCTCGACCAAGCCGGAGACCAAGCCCAAAAACTTCAATCCAAAGGCAAAAACATCGTAGCAAAAGGTAAGAAAAAAGTTGCAACCGTCAAAAAAGAACTCAACGACGTGGTCGATGCCATCGTAGAAGACGTAAAATAAACCTTGTTTTGTTAATGATTTGTTAATTTTTTTTGTAAAAGCACTTTTGGTATTCAATTTGTAGTTACATAATCACAACAACAAAAACCACACGATTTCAATACAAATAAGATAAATGATTATAGCAACTATCTTATTCATCATAGCACTTGTCGCCAAATTTAGAAACAGCAAACGCTCCGATAAAGGAACGCACAAGTGATTGTTTTTGGTTTAAAATGAATTGTTTAAAAAGGGTTCAAAACGTTGAGATGCGATATTTCAGCGTTTTGTTAATTTTTAGCCCACCGACCAAACGCCCCTCATTCATTTTTTTTTATACCCACAACAAACCGCAATAAACTTATTTTTTTAGAACAAATTTGCATTTTAATGCCTAATTTTGCCCCTTATTTACACCCATAATTTTAGACCACAACCCTATGAAAGGAATTGTATTAGCCGGCGGCTCAGGCACCCGTCTGTATCCCATAACCTACGCCATCAGCAAGCAAATGATGCCCGTTTATGACAAACCAATGATTTATTACCCGCTATCGATACTCATGCTCGCCGGCATCAACGATATTCTCATCATCACCACGCCGCAAGACCAAGCCCAATTTAAAAAATTATTGGGCAATGGGCAAGCCATCGGCTGCAAATTTAGCTATGTGGCACAAGAAACGCCCAACGGTTTGGCACAAGCGTTTGTGTTGGGCAAAGATTTTATTGGCACCGAAAAAGTGGCGCTTGTCTTGGGCGATAATATTTTTTATGGCTCCAAACTATCCCAAATACTCCAACAAGCCAACAACCCCATCGGCGGAACGATATTTGCCTACCATGTAAACGACCCCAAAAGCTACGGCGTAGTCGAATTTGATGCCGACTTCAAGGCGCTGTCGCTCGAAGAAAAACCAGAAAACCCAAAATCCAATTATGCCATACCTGGCTTGTATTTTTATGACAACGACGTGGTAGAAATTGCCAAAAACATCACCCCAAGCCCACGTGGCGAATACGAAATCACGGACATTAACAGAGTATATCTACAACGGGGCAAACTCAACGTTCAGCTCATGGATAGAGGCACCGCATGGCTCGACACAGGCACTTTTGAAAGCCTGATGCAAGCCAGCCAATTCGTACAAGTCATCGAAGCACGACAAGGGCTAAAGGTAGGCTGCATAGAAGAAGTGGCTTACCGAATGGGATTTATAGACAAAAAACAACTGCTCGAACTCGCCCAGCCACTCAAAAAAAGCGGATACGGCATGTATTTGGAACAATTGTGCCAATGAAAATCAATTAAAAACTAAAAATACATGCAAACAATTGTTAAAATCAATAATTTTTTAGTGCAATACAATCAATAAACCCTAAATTTTCTGCCAAAACCCTAAAAAACACCTATCAGCCCATGCCCATAAGAATGGTTCAAGACGAAGAACCCGAAGACAACGGTTCTCGACAGACAAACAACGACAACAAAGGTGGCACAGGCATCAATCCTGCACTGCTCATGATGGCAATCACTGCCTTGTTCAAATATCCAAAAATAACAATTGGTTTGCTGGTCATCGGTGGGTTGTTCTATTTTTTTAGTGGTGGCTGCAATGCCTTAGTCGATAACCAAAACCAACAAACACAACTCGAAAAAGGAGCAACCTTAGACCAACAAGAATTTGACAAAGCCCAAGTATTTGAACCCTTAGACCCCAGTCGAACCCAGCTGCCCTCGAGAGTATCGCTGCTTCAATATGCCCCACGAAGGCAAAACCAAGGGCAACAAGGCTCGTGCGTGGGTTGGAGTGCCGCCTACGCCGCCCGAACCATACTCGATGCCGTAGCCACAGGCAGAAACCCCGACCAAATCGCATTTAGCCCCTCGTTTCTCTACAACCAAATACACCTTCCCGACTGCCAAGGCACTTACATGAACAAAGCATTGGATAAACTGATGAACGACGGCGGATTCCCAATAGCCAAATTTGCCTACGACGACACCCAATGCAGCACCCAACCCTCAAAACCACAACGACAAGAAGCCACACAATACCGAATGAAAGGCTACAACCGACTGACACTCAACGGCGACGACTACAAAATAGACCTGCAAGCCATCAAACAAAACCTGAGCCAAGCCGCTCCCGTACTCATCGGCATGGCAGTGGGCGGCAGTTTTGAGAGAGAGATGTTTGGAAAAGACACTTGGATACCAACCACCGACGACTACGACATGAGAAACTTTGGCGGACATGCGATGTGTGTCATCGGTTTTGACGACAGCAAAGAGGGCGGAGCATTCCAAATCATGAACTCTTGGGGAAACGATTGGGGAAATAACGGCGTGTGTTGGGTAAAATACAAAGACTTTGAATTTTTTG
>JAYWHZ010000002.1:0-6286 GCA_043777395.1 Bacteroidota bacterium | reverse complement strand
CAAAACGTTTGAGAGCTAACTCCTCGTCTTTTTTGGTGTGTCTTGGCACTATCAAACTAATTGTATTGTCTTTGATTTCAGGATATTTTTTGGAATTGAGTATATTTCCTTCTGCTTTTACCTCTGTCATAATGCGAAAACGTAGTTTTACAGAGGCTTTATCAACATTACGAACTTTGCTAAAACTCTCTTGTTCAGAAAAAATATCTATTAGCAAATCCTTGATATTATCGCCAATATCCAAACCTTTTTCTTTTAATCTTTCTTCTAAAACTTGCTCAAAAGATTGGCTGATTAAGTTATTGGTTTTCACAGTTTCAAAAAAACTTCCGTGAACCAATACAATTTTTACATTCTTTTTGCTCTGCCCACGTATCAAATAAAAAACGTCACGAGTAGGCAATGAATAAATATCATCTCCTGCTTCTTGCATTTGTTTTTTGATAATGCCGTTAGCACTTTTGATAACTTTGTCTATGTCTTTTTGTCCTGACGGAATAGTAGAGTTAAAAGACGAAACAGTGTAACTTTTGCTGTCTTTTAGTTCTATCAATTCACCTCCTGTAAAAAGTGTATCAGAAGTATTGATTTTTACTGCCAAATCAGGAAATTGTCCAGCATTTTGGCACGAAAGCATATTGGCGTCAAAGGGAAATTCTTCGATGCTCGTAATGGTTTCAAAAAATCTTTTGTTTGTAACCAATTGCTTGAAGAAATGATAAATTGAGTGCATTGTTAGTTGTTAGCGTTGAAAAGGTCAATTTCTAATTTTTTGTGGCTTTTTCGTTCTGTTTCAAATTTATCTCCCCAAATGCTGGCTAAATCATCAGTACAACTATATTCTTGATAATATTTTTGTATTAAATCTGCTTCACGAATATTTATTAATCTTTCTTGGATACACTCCACATTCTTAGGGTCTATTTCTAAGGCAATAGAATTTCTTTGTGTTTGCAAAGCCACAACAGAAGTTGTACCTGTTCCTGCAAAAGGGTCTAAAACTGTATCACCTACATTTGTAGAAGTCAAAATCATTCGCAATAAAAGGGCTAATGGGGCTTGTTGTTTGTGAAATCTGTCACCATTATCTGTTCTTAATGCTTCGTTTCCTGCAAAATAACCAGACGTAAGCTCTCGTATATCTTCCCAAACGTCTGTAACAAAAATTCCGTTTTCACGCTGAAATTTATAGTTGGCAGGAAGTTCAGGATTTATACGCAAGCGATGGAATGTTTTTGCTCTTTCTCCCTTTGTTGCATAAATAATAACTTGATATTGTTTGCCATATTTGCCTTTGACCGGTACTGCGGAAGTTCGTTTTTTCCAAATAATCAAATTTTGAAATTCCCAACCTATTTCTCGTAAAATTTGTAGTACAAATTCGGTGTTTTTTTCACGTTGCATAAAGTAAATACAACCACCTTTGTTTGTAATATTAAAAACAGATTGGCAAATGTCTTTCATCATAGCCCAATACTTTTCAGCAGGCATATCGTCATTGTGTAATGCGTAATTTTTTTGTTGGTTAAAAGGTGGCTCGAGAAAAGTAAAATCTACTTTTTCTGTAACCTGTTTAAGCAATTCTACACCATCACCACAAAGCGTTTGGTAAGTCATATTTTTGTTTTTTTAAGTTCTTACAAAGTTACTACTTTTTTCGGATTTTCTATTACCTATCGCCCAACAAAATAATTGGTGCGAAAAATAAGGTTTTCTTAATAATTTCTTTATCAAGATCATCAACAAAAAAAACCTTTCAAACCGCAAACAGTCCGAAAGGTTTTTATATTAAAAATGCTCTTTTTAAGGCATTTAGAAACAAGTTGTAAGCACACAAAAAAGATACCGATGTGGTTTTTAGACGATGACCGATTGCACGATTGCCTTGAAGGCATCGGGGTGGTTCATGGCTAAGTCTGCCAATACTTTGCGGTTCATCTTGAACCCTCTCTTGTTGTATTCGCCGATAAACTGCGAGTACGAAACGCCTTGCTCTCTGACGGCTGCGTTGATACGCTGAATCCACAACGCACGAAAATTGCGTTTCTTGGTGCGGCGGTCTCTGAACGCATAGTTCAAGGCTCGGTCTATGGTGTGTTTGGCTACGGTGAGGATGTTGTTGCGGGCGCCCCAATACCCTTTTGACATCTTCAACATTTTTTTGCGTCGGCGACGTGATGCGACTGAATTTACTGAACGTGGCATGTTTTTTTTTGCTCTTCTCTTAAAAGATTTTTTGACGTTTGAGTGTTTTAAACAACAGCGGAAAATTATTTTCGCTTATGCAGTGCTGTTGCTTGGGCAAATGAACCTACATTTGCCGATAATGGTGTTATAATCTACAGATTTTCGGAACCCCAGCGGGGTTTTAGATAACCAGCATTGCTCTGACCAAAGCCATGTTGGCAGGGTGAACCAAGCCCGAGTGGGTCAAGGCACGCTTGCGTTTGGTCGATTTTTTGGTCAAAATGTGGCTTTTGAAGGCATGTTTACGCTTTACTTTTCCCGATGCTGTGAGCTTGAACCGCTTTTTGGCACCTGAATGCGTCTTCATTTTTGGCATTTTTTTTCTTAACTTAAAATTTTAATGGACGATGCAAGGCATTTGTTTTGAAAAAATGCGTTGCTAAAAAATATTTTTGGGTTTTTACAACTTGTCTTTTTATGCGATTTATAATGGTTTTGAGACACACAAACGGGCGATTTATTTCACGTTTTTTGGTGCTATTGTTACCATCATGCGTTTGCCTTCGAGGCGTGGCATTTGTTCGGGCTTGCCATATTCGTCGAGTAGTTTGACGAAGTTGAGCAGCAGTTCTTGTCCTTTTTCTTTATAAATAATGGCTCTGCCTTTAAAAATTAAGATGATTTTGACTTTTGAGCCTTTTTCCAAAAACTCTTGTGCGTGTTTGGCTTTGAAGTTGAAGTCGTTGTCGTCTATGGTTGGGCTGAGTTGTACTTCTTTGGTTACGACCCGTTTGCTTTTGGCATCTAATTCTTTTTGATGCTTTTTTTGCTCATACAGATATTTGCTATATTCGTAGATGCGGCACACGGGCGGTATGGCTTTATCGACAATAAGGATAAGGTCGAGTGCCAGTTGTTCGGATAGTTCTAAGGCTTTTGCGATGGGATAGACTCCGTTTTCGACGTTTTCTCCGACCAGACGCACTTCGGCTGCTTCGATTTCTTCGTTTAGGAGGTGTTCACGTTCTTTGCGTGGCACACGACCTCTAAAAAAATTGTTAAATGGTTTTTTTAACATTTTTGAAAGTTCAATGTAATTTTTGTGTTCATAAATAATTGATATTTTTTGTATTTTAATTGAAAACTGTTGTCGTTACATTTCCGGATTGCAAAGTTACATAACTTTATTGATTTGCAATAATTTTTCTATTAATTCTTCTATAATCGTTTTTTGTTTGTGTTTGCTGCGAACTTGTTTGAACTTTTTTATTTTGGCTAACAAATTTGAATAAATCGCCTCTTCACGGGCAGAGATTGCGGGTCAAGCCCACAATGACCTTAGACCATCCCTTGCCCCTCCAAGCAGGCAGGGCTGTTAATTTCTAATTTTTAACTACCTTTGCCCAAATATAATTTGGATATGAACTTTATGAACTTAGAGACATTTTTTACGAGTATTACTGATTTTCGCAGAGGGCAAGGCTTACGATTTGAGTTATCGCCATTGCTCCGCAACAATTTTGATGGAGCCTTTGCACGCATTGATAGATTCAAAAATCTGCTTTTAAACCAACAAGACTACACCTATTATCAGCAATACATAGACACCATCGAACACATAACACCCGATGAACTCCTGCGATTGGCACAAACGCACCTCAAAACCGATGACATGTTTACTGTGGTCGTGGGCAATTAGAACATTCAAATAGATAGATTCTCGACCATACCGACACAAAAAAGTACACAGCAGATAGTGCTATCTGTGTGTACCAATCGACCATAAAACTCAAATGCTATGGCTCGAGCTGTTGCTTTGTACCCTGAAAACTAACTGTCAAATCTCCCGAGGGGTCGCTGAAAGTAAAATTAAAAATCAACTGCGGCTCTGTCAGGCTTCCATTGCCAGACTTGACGGTGTAGGTATCGCCGTCCAAAACGGTGATTTGTGTCGGCACCGTAAATTTTTTAGAATCTGTCAAATCTGCATAGCAGAGTTTATCGCCATCGACAAAAATTTCAAATCGGGAAACGTTGCTGCCTACGGGTTTAAATTCGACAAGCGAGTTGAAACTGAAACCATCAAAAACAAAGACTCCTTGGTATTTACCAATAAATTTTTGTCTTTTTTCGGTTTCGCAGTTGGCACCTTCGTATCCGAATGGACACTGGCAGGTTCCGTTGTCGCAGTTGCCTCCATTTTTACAGATGGTTGTTTCGCAGGCATCTTTTTGGCAGCCAGATAGTACAAGGAGTAATGTTAGAACTTTTAAAAAATTTTCATAAAAAATAGTTGATTTTTACCTACACTATCGCTTTCGGCTTTTGCGTCTTACTTCTTTTAGAATGGTTTCGGAGTGCCCATTTTGTTGTTTATTGAATTGATTTTCAATGATTTATATCAATTAACTGTAAAAGATTACACTACCGCAGGGCTTCGTAGCCGTAGGCGTGTGTGTAGGTGTTGACGACGATGACGGCTTTGCCCTTGGGTCCGGCACCAGGGACGACCTGTAAATCACTACCAAAAAAATCATATTTTGCATTTTTTGGTGGAGGGACTTCGTAGATTAGTTCGCCTGTATTGATATCAATACCCTCTAATTTTTGCCTGACTTGATAGATTACGCCGCTATGATAACGCAAAAAACTACCTGAGCCGCCACGGTCTATCTGCCAGAGGGTGTTGCCTGTGGCAGGGTCGAGGCAGAGAAGCAAATTGCCTACGCCACGGGCTACGATTTTGCCATCAAATATTTTAAAACCTGTTTCCCAAAAAGCATCGTTGAATGTCTTACGCCAAACGTTTGCACCTGTGGCTATATTGTAGCACACAATTTCGCCGTTGAGCGAAATATATACTTTATCGTTCAACACAGCCATACTAGAGGTAAGATTTGGTCTATAGTCCACGGGAATAGGATTAAAATAAGTGCTATCGATGATAATATTGCCATATTCCCATCGGTTTTGGGTGATGTTATAAAGTCCAAATTTGGGGATAAGACCTTTGTTAAATCCTGTAAGAATACCGGGTTCATTATAGTTTACCACCAGCAGATCTTCGCCATTTTTGGAATAATATGAAATCCACCTTGCTTCACTTCTATAATTACTGTTGCTTATAAACTCACGACTGAACGGCACAGATGTTATTTGCTGAGGAGTAGAACTACTAATATCACCAATGTAAAGTGCTCGTTCATCAGGATAGAGTGGATTTATGGAAGGTCCTGTGCACACGTATTTATTGCGTATAGATGCCATTATTCCATATAATCGGCTGTTATTTGTCCACTTCGTTTCACCTTTATTCACATCAATACAAAAACTACCTGTTGCTAATTTATTACCATCAAAAAATCCGTCTCTTTGTACTCCAAGATAAGGTGCGGGTTCATTTGCAAATTCCGTCCATTCCCACACAATTTTGCCATTGCTTGCATCTATGGCGTATAAATAATCACGGTTATCTTTTTTTGCGGATACCAAGGTATTTTTGCCAAACACAATATTAGCATCTATCCAATTTTCGGCATCTGTTTTGGAGTCAGATACACTAACACACCACAGTTGTTTTGGTGATTTTTTAAAAATATTACCATCACCATCGCACGAAGCGATGATGACGGTAAGCACTAATAGAATGATACTATTTAATAATGCTTTCATTTTTTTTGTTGGTTTAAATGGTTAGCGAATATCAAAAAAATTGGCGGGACCAATATATCGGTTAGTATTGTCTCTTGTTCCTCCAAAAGTCTTTTTGAGCACTTCGGTAGTTTTTTTATGGTTTCGCACCTCAAAGTGGTTGGCACCGATGATGCGGTTTTGGGGTAGGTCGCCAAAGGGCAGTTTACCGGGTAGTTTTTCTTGCGATACCACAGGCACCACGCCGTCGGAGGGTGTGGGCGTGTGTATAGAAAAATCAATGAATTTGCTTTGTTTGGGTATTTTACTTTTTGTATTCATTTTTTGGTTTATTTTTAAGATTTTTTTATAGAACCTTACAGGCATTTGAAGACCTGTAAGGTTTGTGATGAATCTGAAAAATATTCCTATCGCAGGGCTTCGTAGCCGTAGGCGTGTGTGTAGGTGT
>JAYWHZ010000001.1:0-6293 GCA_043777395.1 Bacteroidota bacterium | reverse complement strand
AGACAACGCCACGTTTGATATTACGGCTTACGGCGGCACGTCTAATGTGATGGGATTAAAGACAAATTCGGTTTCGGGAAGCAAATTTATTTTCTCGGCTTTGCAGCTCCACAAGCTCAATGGTGCAAATAATATTGGGTTGCTTTTTCAAAAAATATTGATAGATGAATTTAGGGTTCGATAACATATTTTAATTAACAAGCAGACGGGTGAATGTTCCTTTTTTTATTGCCAGACGTTATTTTTTTTCCAAAAAAACGAGCAATTTTATCAATATCATCACTTCTATCTCGTTTGTAGGGGTTATGATTGGCACGGCAGCTTTGGTTGTTGTGCTTTCTACGTTCAATGGTTTGGAAGATTTGGTGTCGTCGTTGTTTAATAAATTTGACCCTGACTTGAAAATCGAGACCAAAAAAGGCAAAGTTTTTACCTTAGATAGCCTTGCCTATCGCAATATTTCAGCCATCGGAGGAGTTGAGCATATAGAACTCATTCTCGAAGAAAACGCTTTGATACGCCACAAAAACAACGAATATATTGCCACTTTGAAGGGCGTTGGTCAAAATTTTGGGGCTGTCAGGCACGTGGATAGCAGCTTGGTAGAAGGTCAGTTTGCGTTGCAAAGCACCGACAGCACGGCGATGGGCGTTTTGGGAATTGGCGTCGCCTACCAGCTCGACGTGTCTCTAAACGATGTTTTTTCGCCCATTTCAATTTATCTACCCAAACGAAATGGCAAAATTGGCAGTGCCTTAAACGCCACCAATGCGTTTAACAAAGCGTTTGTTTATGCCTCAGGTATTTTTAGTATCCAGCCCGAAATCGATGGTAAATACCTGATTGTGCCAATCGATTTTGTCAGAAATTTATTGGAATACAAAGCCTCAGAGGTCTCCTCGATAGAAATTGGTTTGGTTCAAGGGTCTGATGCAGCGCATATTCAAGCCCAGATAGCAGCGGTTTTGGGCAATAGGTTTTCGGTAAAAAATCGTTTTGAACAGCAAGAGGCGGTCTATAAAGTCTTTCGTTCCGAAAAATGGTGGTCTTTTGCCATCTTGTGTCTGATGGTTTTGCTCACAACGCTCAACCTGATTGGTACGCTGACGATGCTCGTCATTGAAAAGCAAAAAGACATAGCAATTCTCGATAGTTTTGGTGCCTCGAAGCATACGATTGGGGCTATTTTTTTACTCGAAGGTTTGTTTGTTACGGCTGTTGGCGTTGGTTTGGGTGTGTTGGTTGGCGTTGGTTTGTGTTTGATGCAAAGTTATTTTGGTTTTATTGGTTTGCCAGATGCCAACAGTTTTATAGTCAAATCTTATCCTGTATCGGTGCGTTTTTATGATGTATTGCTCATTTCGGCAACGGTTTTGTGTTTGGGCGTTTTGTGTTCGTTGTATCCTGCATACCAAGCCAGCCGCCAAAATCATTCAAAATACTTGTAATTTTTCATAAAAAATGGGTATAACTTGTTAATAAGTGCCAAAAAATGTGTATAAGTGCCTGTTTGAAAATCTAAAACCCAAAAAAACGAGGTTTTGTAGGAAATTTGTAAAAGAACAATAAAAAAATTAACATTAAAAACTTCAAAGACTTATCAAATAATATTTTGATTGGTTTTTCACTTAGATGCGATTTGAGCTTGCTCATCAATTTTAATATACCGTCATCTTTTTATAGTTTGTCGTATATTTGCATTGATTATGACCATCACCACCGACAAAAAAATATATTTGGCTTCCTATTTTGCAAGTCTATGGCTAAACAAGTTTAAAAATCCCAAAAACATGGATTTTAAAACCATTCTGGTCATTCGCCTCGACGAAATTGGCGATATGGTAACAACTTTGCCCGTTTTTGAAGCCCTAAAACATCAATTTCCGCAAACCAAACTGACCCTTTGGTGCCAAAAATCGACCTTCGGTCTGGTGCAAAATAATCCATTTATCGACCTGATTGTCTGTGATAAAAAAGACCTTCGGCAGCCCATTTTCGATTTAATCATAGACCTTCGGGGGCATTGGCAGGGCATACAGTTTGCCCTCAAACACCCGCCAAAATACCGACTCGATCGTGGCACTATCCGCCTCAAAGACAAATGGCACAAACGTCCACATTTGCACGAAGTGCTGATTAATTTTGAAATTTTAAAGCCTATTTTAAACCAAATACCACGCCAACCAACCCTAAAACTCTACCCCTCGAAGCGAAACGAGCAGGTAGCCGATTTGTTTTTACAGCGTTTGGGCATAAGTCATTTTGCCATTTTTCACACGGGAGCAAGGAAATTATTGAGGCGTTGGAGCATCAAAAGTTTTGTTGAAGTAGCCGAATTTTTGCACCAAAATCAGGGTTTAGACATCGTGTTTGTGGGTACGAGCGACGAACAATTTGACATCAAAAATATTCAAGATAAAATTTCATTTCCTACTTTTTCGTTTGCAGGCGAAGGCACGCTGATGGATTTTGCAGCCTTGGCATCAAAAGCAGCCCTGATGATTGGCAACGAAAGCGGACCGATGCACATAGCCGCCGCCGCCAATATACCTGTTTTGGGTCTTTTTGGACCTGGCGAGCCGCATATTTTTTCGCCCGTAGGGCAAAAAGCCACTTACATTCACCACAAATTGGAATGCAACCCCTGCGACCAAATCCATTGCAAATATCCCAAAAATCCGTGTATGAACCGCATAACAGTCGATGAAGTCCTTCAAAAAATCAAAGATTTAGGGTTGTAGCGTTGGGGTTTTTGTGTTTCCAGCGGCGGTGTGTCCAGAGCCAAAAAGGCGGATTGTCGATGATGGTCTGCTCCAACATAGCGGTATGAATTTGGGTAATGTCGCCCGTGTTGGTGGCTTGCGGATGGGCGGTGATGAGTTTGAAATCGAGGGTATAAAAACCACGTTTGAGTTTGTTGATTTGACCATAAAAAACGGGGACATCGCAGCCGACCGCAAATTTTTCGGTGCCAAACAACACGGCGGTCTCTTGGTTGAGAAACCGAAGCCAGTAGGCTTTTTCGGCGTTGGAGGGCGACTGGTCCGAACCAAAAACAATCAATTTGGGTTGCTCTGCCTTCAAGGTATCAAACAAAAGTTTAACTTTTTTGACCGAAACCAATTCAAGACCAAAACGCCCTCGAGTTTGTTGCATTTTTTGGTCAAAAAAACGGTTTTTTAGGGGTTGATACAAGCCCACAACCTGATGTCGAAGCTGGAGTTGAATTTGAACAGCCAAATATTCCCAATTATTAAAATGACCGCCAACCAAAATCACGCTGCGTCCTTGCTCAAAAAAATCGTCGAACACTTCGGGGTTTGTGCATCGAAACCGCTTGCACAATTCGACCTTTGAAATGGAAAATGCTTTGAGGCTCTCGACCAAAATATCGCAAAAATGGTGGTAAAAATTTTGGGCAATGGCTTCTATCTCGGCAGGTGTTTTGTGGGGAAATGAAAGATTTAAATTATTGAAAACAACCTTTTTGCGATACCCAAAAACCTTATAAACCAACCAATACAAACCATCAGAAATGACATAAAGCACACCAAAAGGCAGATAGGAGCAGGGCAAAATGAGGCAATAATAAAACAAAAAATTGATAATTTGCATCGAAACAAAACTGAAAAAAACAAAATTACAGATAAATAATCATATTTAGATACAAAACCAACTACAAGACTTCAAAACAAGTACTTTTGCATCAAAATAAAATGCACATCAACCTATTTCAACACGAAGGTAAAACCCTGACCGACACCGATTTTGAGCAGTGTTTTCAAACGCTCGGCATCAACGAAGGCGACACCGTTTGGGTACATTCTGACCTGATGGCGTTTGGCTCTGTGGCTTCAAACACAAAACCCAAGATGCTTCTCAATGCCTTGCTTCAAACCCTCAAACGCTCGATTGGCGACGATGGAACGCTCATTATGCCTACTTTTACGTATAGTTTTACCCGAAACGAGGTGTTTGATGTCCAAAAAAGTCCCTCGAAGGTCGGCGACCTCACCGAGTTTTTTAGGCGTTCGCAGGGCGTGGAGCGAAGCCATCACCCGCTGTTTTCGGTGGCAAGTTGGGGCAAACACCAAACACAATTTTTGGATACCAACGCCAATGCTTTCGACACCAACCGCTCGGCTTTTGCAGCGTTGAGGCACCAAAAAGGTAAAATATTGATGCTCGGTGCCAAATTTTTTGACCATTGCACGTTCTTTCACCACCTCGAATTTGCAGCCGATGTACCCTATCGATACCTCAAAGATTTTGGGGGAATGGTTAAAAACGACGACGATTTGCAAGCCACAACGGCATCTTATTATGTCCGAAATCTTGAAATAAACCCTTATATTGATGGTTCGAGACTCAAAAAACACCTGATAGAACAAAAAATGTTTAACCAAATCCAACTCGGCAACGCAACGGTGGAACTCATCGGTGCCGAAGACCTTTTTAGGGAAGGCATGGTTAAATTGAAGGAAAATCCGTATTTTTTGGTTCGATAACGTTTAAACAAAATGCCATTCAATAAAAAGTAATACATTTGTATAAAAATAATGACACCCAACAATGGAAAACACACAAGAAACAGGTTTTAAACACGTTTTTTCGACCCCAATAACCGAAAAACTCTGCTCCGACACGGGCATGGCAATGGTCTTAATCGCCTTGATAGCAGGACTTTATACCGAAAACTACACTTGTTTTAAGGTCGCATTTGGGTTGCTTTTGGTCAATATGATTTATCCCAAAATCTTTTACTATGTAGCCGTTTTGTGGTTTGGCTTTTCGGTGTTTATGGGAACTATCACGTCCAAAATTATTTTGACCGTTATCTTTGGTTTGTTTGTATTGCCGATGGGTTTTGCGAGGCGATTGTTGGGCAAAGACCCGATGCAACTCCGCCAATGGAAAAAAAGTACAAAATCGGTTATGGTCGTCCGAAACAAAATTTTTGTCGCAAAAGACCTCAAAAATCCTTTCTAATCAATTGATAAACAATACTTTATAAATTTTAACTACATTTTTTCAGGCACTTCTATCCCTAAAAGTCGCATCGTTTTTTTGATGGTTTGAGCAACTTCATAGCAAAGTATCAGCCTAAAATTTTGTTTTGAACCATCGGCACCGTCTTTCAAAATAGGCGTTTCTTGGTAAAAAGTGTTGTACGTTTGTGCCAAACCGAAGGCATATTGCGTCAAAACAGATGGGTTGAGGTCTCTCGAAGCAAGCAAAACTTTTTCTTTGTACTGAAACAATTGCTTCAACAAATCTTTTTCTAGCATGCCCAACACCACATCGGGAAATTGTATATCTTGGGACGTTGTAAAACTAAAATTGCCTTTTCGGAGCAGCGACTTGATGCGTGCATGCGTGTATTGAATAAACGGAGCCGTGTCGCCCTGCAAAGCCACCGATTCTTTGGGATTGAACAGCATTTTTTTCTTGGCATCGACCTTCAAAATAAAATATTTTAAGGCTCCCAAACCCACCATTTCAAACAGTTGCTCCTGAGATTCGGGGCTTAAATCGTTATTTTTACCCCGTTCGAGGGCTTCGTTTTTGGCTTCATTTTTGACCAACGCTATCAGGTCGTCGGCATCTACAACGGTTCCCTCACGAGATTTCATCTTGCCTTCGGGCAATTCTACCATGCCATAACTCAAATGAAAACACTTGTCGGCAAAGGCATAACCCAGTTTTTTGAGTATTAAAAACAAGACTTTGAAGTGATAATCTTGCTCATTGCCGACGGTATAAATCATGGCGTTCATCTGAAATTCGTTGAAACGCTCTACGGCTAAACCAAAATCTTGGGTGATGTAAACGCTCGTGCCGTCGGCTCTAAGCACCAGTTTCTCGTCCAAACCGTCGGCGGTCAAATCTATCCAGACCGATTGGTCGGCTTTTTGGTAAAAAACACTTTTTTCTAAGCCTTCTGCTACGAGACTTTTGCCCAGCAGATAGGTGTTCGATTCGTAGTAATTTTTATCAAAATCGATGCCCAAGCTTTTGTAGGTCTCGTCAAAACCTTGATAGACCCAGCCGTTCATGGTTTGCCAGAGTTCGAGTGTTTGGGGGTCGTTTTGTTCCCATTTGAGGAGCATTTGTTGGGCTAAAACAATGGGTTCGGCTGTTTTTTCGGCTGTGGTTTTATCTATGCCTGTTTCAATCAATTGGGCGATGGCTTTCTTGTACCATTGGTCAAACGCCACATAGTATTTTCCCACCAGATGGTCGCCTTTGATGCCTGTGTTTTGGGGCGTTTCGCCGTTGCTAAATTGCTGCCA